>CAXSEO010000547.1:0-2342 GCA_964235525.1 uncultured Sphingomonas sp.
CGTCTCCGACGCAGCACCGCTGCGCCGGTGCGCGCTACGCCTCATCCCCCTGCGGCTTGGGAAGCAGCAAGGCCAACAGCAACATTCGGCATTCGGCGTCGATCTCGCCGTCGATCAGCTCGGGGCGGAAACGGCGCTGGAACGCCATGATCGCCGCCATCGCGTCGCTGACCTCATAGCCGAAGCGTTCGAGTGCGAGCAGGAAGCCCCCTTGCGTCCATTGCGGGTCCATCAGGTTCTTCGTCGGCCGGGGCAGCGCAAGCCGCAGCCGCGCGAGGCGGCTCCAGGGGAACAGCTCGCCGGGATCGCGCTTGCGCGTGGGCGCGATGTCGGAATGGCCGACGACGTTGCCGCGCGTGATCGCGTGACGCTCCTTGATCTCGGCGACCAGCGGGATCAGCGCCGCGATCTGCTCGTCGGGATATGGGCGATAGCCCCAGTCATGCCCGGGGTTGACAATCTCGATGCCGACCGAGGCCGAGTTGATGTCCGCGACCTCGCGCCAGTGCGAGCGGCCCGCGTGCCACGCGCGGCGATCCTCGTCGACCAGCCGCAGCACGGTCCCGTCCTCCGCGACCAGGTAATGCGCGGACACCTTCGCCGCCGGGTCGCGCAGCCGCGCGAGTGCTTCCTCGAAGGTCCGCATCCCCGTGTAATGGAGCACGATCATGCTGACCGGCGACGTGCGCGCGTCGTGGTTGGGCGAGGGCGCGTCGATGATGGGCAGGTCGCTCACCCCCAAGGAATGGCGCGGGCGCGCGGCGTTGTAAACCGTCAGGCGATCGCGGCGCGCGGCGGCCAGGGGCGCGGTGTGGGCTCGTACAGGCCGCGGAACCGCTGGCTCGGCTGGAACGCGTCCGACTGGCCGATCACCGTCTCGCCTGCGCCGAGCACCAGTACGCCACCCGGCCTGAGCGCGCCCGCCAGCCGCTCCAGCGCCCGCCGCCGCGCAGCCGGAGCAAGATAGAACAAGAGGTTGCGACAGAACACCGCGTCGAACTGCCCCGAGGGGGCCGGGTCGGTGAGCAGGTTCTGACGGCGATAGGCGATGTGGCGCAGCAGCTCGGGCCGGACGACCCACCAGTCCGCCTGGTTCTCGAACCAGCGGATCATCCGCCCGACCGACAGCCCGCGCTGGATTTCGAACTGGTTGTAGCGCCCCGCGCGCGCGCGGGTGATCGCGGCCTCGGACAGGTCGGTGGCGACGATCTCAGGCATCGACCCGCCGCGATCCGCCCACAGCATCGCGAGCGACAGCGCCTCCTGACCGGTGGAACAGCCCGCCGACCATATTCGCGCGCGGTGCGGGCTGACGGTCGCGATCGCGCTCGCGGCGACCTCGAACACCGTCGGATCGCGGAAGAACGACGTCTCGCCGTTGAGCAGCGCGTCGACCACCTTATCGCCAAGCTGCGGATGCTGGCCGTCGAGCAGCCGCAGCGCGAGCTCGTCAAGCCCTTCCACCCCCGTCTCGCCGAGCAGCGGTTTCAGCGCGGTGTCGAGCCGCCAGCTGCGATTGGCGGCGAGCTGCTGGCCGGTGCGTGCCTCCAGCAATGCGGCGATCACATGCTGCGCGCCCGTGGTGGCAGTGCCGGTCATTCGGGGCGCCGCCGCGAGGCGATCAGCCGGCCGATCCGTTCGGGCGACAGTATCGCCTGGGCATGCCCGGCGGCGGCGACCGCGCCCGGCATCCCCCAGATCACCGAGCTCGCCTCGTCCTGCACCATCACCGCGCCGCCCGCCTCGGCGACGTGGCGCGCCCCTTCCGCGCCGTCGCGCCCCATGCCGCTCAGCACCACCGCCATCGCGCGCGGGCCATAGGCGGTGGCGACCGACTCGAGCATCGGGTCGACCGATGGCAGGCAGCCGCTGGTCGACGGCTCGGTCGACAGCCGCAGCGCGACCGTGCCGTCAGGGAGCGCGATGCAACGGACATGCGCGTCGCCCGGCGCGATCACCACCCGCCCCGGGCGCAGCCGCAACCGGTCGACCGCCACCTCGCATGGCCGGTTCGCGACCACCGCCACCTGCGCCGCGAAGTAAGGCATGAACGACGCGGGCAGATGCTGGGTGATCAGGATCGGCAGCTGAAACGTCGCGGGCAGCTCACGCAGCAGCTGGCTCAGCGCATGGATGCCGCCCGTCGACGCGCCAATCGCGACGATGTCGTACGGATCGCGCGACGGCAGCGGCGCGGGAGCACGCAAGCCCGCGCTGACCAACGGCACCTCGTGGCGGGTCAGCCGATCGAGCTTGTGCGCGAGCAGCTCGGCGAAACGCGCATGGGGCGCGCCCGCGCCCGGCTTCACCAGTGTATCCGCCGCGCCGAGTGCCAGCGCCTG
>CAXSEO010000548.1:0-2338 GCA_964235525.1 uncultured Sphingomonas sp.
AAATGGGCCTAAATCGTCTCGATTATCCTACTAAAGTAGATACATTTGTATTGGAGCGCATAATTCTGGTGTAGCCGCCACGGCTTGCGGCTGCCCTGCTTGGGCAGCTGGTCGATCGACCGCTGCACATAGCCCGAGCTGAAGTCGAGGAACGGCAGCTCGGCGATGTTCGCGTCCGCGACTCGCGGCGTCGCCTGCCGCAGCCCGCGCGCGCGCATCGTGTTGAGCAGCCGGCAGACGTAGCGGCACGTCAGGTCCGCCTTCAGCGTCCACGACGCGTTGGTGTAGCCGAACGAGTAAGCCAGGTTCGGCACGTCAGAGAACATTAGCCCCTTGTAGTTGAGCGACCGCGCGAAGTTGACCGGGCGCGAGTCGACGGCGAACGTCACCCCGCTCATCAGCTGCAATTCCAGCCCCGTCGCGGTGACGACGATGTCGGCGGGCAGCGTTTCGCCGCTTTCCAGCGCGACGCCGTCCTCGGTGAACGAGGCGATCCGGTCGGTGACGACCGACGCGCGCCCGCCCTTCAATGCCTCGAACAGGTCCGCGTCGGGGACCAGGCACATGCGCTGGTCCCAAGGATTATAGGTGGGGGTGAAATGCGTGCCGACGTCATAGTCGGCGCCGAGATGATCGCGAACCATGGCGATGATCCGGTCCTTGACCTTGCCCGGCTTGCGCCGCGCGAGCCGGAAAAAATACATCCCGAACAGCACGTTCTTCCACCGCGTCGCCCGATAGGCGAGCTTGGCGGGAAAACGCCGCCGCAGCCAGTTGGCGACCGGGTCCTCGGACGGGCGCGAGACCACATAAGTGGGCGAGCGCTGGAGCATGGTGACATGCGCGGCGGTGCGCGCGAGCTCGGGCACCAGCGTCACCGCCGTCGCCCCGCTGCCGATCACCACCACGCGCTTGCCCGCGTAATCGAGGTCCTCTGGCCAGAATTGCGGGTGGATGACCTGACCCCCAAACCGCTCCTGCCCCGGGAACTCGGGCGAATGCGCCTTGGCATAGTTGTAATAGCCCGAACACATGTGGAGGAAGTTGCAGGTCAGCGTGGTCGCGCCATCCGGCCCGTCGACTTCCAATTTCCAGCAAGCGTCGGGGGTGGACCAGTCGGCGGAGAGCAGCCGGTGACCGAAGCGGATGTGCCGGTCGACCCCGAAGTGCTTTGCGGTATCGGCGACATAGTCGCGGATCGACGGCCCGTCCGCGATCGCCTTGGCGGCCGTCCACGGGCGGAACGAGAAGCCCAATGTGTGCATGTCGCTGTCCGAGCGGATGCCCGGATAGCGGAACAGGTCCCACGTCCCGCCGATCGCCTGCCGCCCCTCGAGAATGACGTAGCTGCGGTCGGGGCAGAATCTCTGCAGGTGATAGCCCGCGCTGACGCCCGACAGCCCCGCCCCCACCACGATCACGTCGACATGCTCGGTCATTGGTCGCTCTCCCGGCGGAGAGGATAGGCGTAAAGCCGGTTGCGGAAAAGGACCTCTCCTCTCTCCGTCACCCCGGCCTCGTGCCGGGGTGACGAACGTTGTAAATCGAGCGGGGCAGCTAGCCCTCAATACTGCCGCGAGTATTTCACGCTCGCGTTCGATCCCCCGTACGACCCGGCCTGCGACAATAGGCTCAGGCTCTTGGTCAGCGCGATCGTCAGCTGGGTGGCGGTGTAGCCGCGCGCGTCGGTGATGATCTCCACATAGATATTGCGGGTGATGTATTTGCCCGCCGCCAGCGCGGTTCCGCGCCCGGTCGCCTGATCCGCGCCCAGCACTGTCAGCCGGTCGAACCCGATCGCGGAGCGCAGCTTGCCAAGCGGGTTGAGCCCGCCCCCGCCCGAACCGCGCAAGCTGTTGAGCGCGGAGGCGAGCTGGATCGCCTCGGTCGCGGACAGGTCGGACGGGTCGGTCCCGAACAGCAGCCGGCTCAGCACTTCGTCCTGCGGAAGCACGGGGCTGGAGGTGAAGGTGATCTGCGGGCGCAGGCCCGTGCCGGTGATGTCGATCACGGCGGTGATGCCGTTGGTGGTGGTGGTCGCCTCGATGTCGAGGTCCGGGTCTTCGAGCACGCCGCCGTGGAACGTGACCACGCCGCGCGTGACCTCGAACTGCTTGCTTGCGAACGAATAGGTGCCGCGCACGATTTGCAGCTTGCCCGTGACCTGCGGCGCGACGGAGGTGCCCGCGACATGCAGGTTCATCTGCCACTCGGACTCCAGTCCGAAGCCTGACACGAACAGCTGGTTCTCGGCGGCGACATCGATGTCGAGCTTGAACAATCCCTCCGGGGCCGGAGCGGGCTGCGCGGCCACGCCGGTGCGGTTGAGGTCGCTCTT
>CAXSEO010000549.1:0-2338 GCA_964235525.1 uncultured Sphingomonas sp.
CATCGCCGCCGCCGCTGCTGATCTGCACGCGCGGCACGATGTCGACGCCCGATTTCTCCAGCGCGTCCGCCAGCCGCTCGACGATCTGGCGGGTCAGCTGGAACTGCGCGCCGCCCGAGGCCGCGGCCTGTTTCTCGATCGTCTCGGCGGTGGCGAGGCCGGTGCGGGTGATCCGTTCCGCGTCCGCGCCCGCGAGCGCGATCACCTTCGCCGCCTCGCCCTCGCCGATGATGCGGATGCGGTCGGACTCGGCGCGCGCGACCGTGCGGGTCTGCTCCGCCTCCTGCGCCGCGCGCTTGAGCGACGCCTTGCCCTGGTTCTCCTGCACGGTGATCGACAGCTCCGATTCGGTGATCACCGTCTGCTGGTGCGCGCGCGCTTCCGCCTCGCGCAGCTGCTGTTCGCCCGCCGCCGCCACCCGCTGCTTGGCATAGGTGGTGACGCGCTCCTCGGCGAGCTGGCGCTCGCGCAGTTGCTGGAGCACTTTCTCGATCTGGTCGTTGCCCGCCGCCGCGCGCGGGGTGCCGATCAGCACCTCCTGCAGCTCGAGATTATACGCGCCGAACTTCTCGCGCATCTGCGCGCCCGCCTCGTTCTGGATGTCCGACCGCTCCTGAAGCAGTTCGATCAGCGTCCGCTTCTGCGCGACGTTCTTGAAATAGGCCGACACCATCGGGTCGAGCGTCTGCTCGACAAGCTTCTTGATGTCGCCGAACCGCTGGATGACCAGCGGCGCCTTACGATAATCGATATGGACGACGACCGACAACGGCAGCGTCGGCTCGAACGCGTCGCGGGTGATCAGCGAGACCTCGGACAGGTTCTCGTCGAAGCGATGCTGGCCGGTCGTGTCCTGGTCCCAGCGCAGTATGAAGTTGGCGGTAGGGACGATTACCATCTTTCCCGCATAGGTGTTGAACGCGTATTTGCCGGGCAGCAGCGGCTCCGACCACACGCCGCGCGTGCCGCGGTCGACCAGCTCGCCGTGGCGATAGTCGTCGCCGCTCGTGTCCGTGCCGCTGTCGCCGGTATAGGAGATGACGACGCCGACATGGCCGACCTCGATCACCGTCTTGGCGACCATCTCGACGGTCGCGAACAGCCGGTTGATGAAATAGCTGCCCTCGACCAGCACCTGCAGCTGACGTCCGCGACGGCCGCCCGCGGCGATGAACTTCTCCGGATCCTGGAAGCTGTTGTGGAACGTCGCCACATTCTGCTGATCGACGCCCATCTGCGGCGCGATGATCTGGTCGGCGGTGAGCGCGGGGCCGTCATGCACGGTGACGATGCCGATCATGTCGTCGCGGTCCTTGATCACCACCGCGTCGAACCCGCCGCGTTCGGCGATCACGCCCTGCATATTGGCGAACAGCTGGCGGTCGTTCCCCTCCAGCATCAGGCCATAGATCGACTCGCGGGTGATGATCACAAACTGGGCGAGGTTGATCGCATAGGTGCCCTCGCGCAGGATCGCGCGCTGCGGCCCCTTCTGCCCGCCCGCGAGCAGGAACGCGCGCACGTCGAGGAAATCGGCGGTGTGGAGGTTCGACGCCAGCGTCTGCGTCGGCCCCAGCGGCTCGCCGTCGCGCGCGAACACATAGCCGATCTGCCCCTGCGGGATCGTCACCAGCGATTGCAGGTGGACGCGATACTGGAACGGCACGAAGAAATGATAGCCGCCGCGCAGCACCGCCGGCTGGTAGCCCGCTTCGCCGCGCAGCGCGATCAGCCCGCCAGGGACGGAGCCGTTGCGGCTCCAAAGCTTCTCGACGATCGCGACGCGGTTGTTGGCGACATAGCGGACCGAACGCATCAGCGTGAACAGCACGAGCAGGACCACGACGACGATCGCGGCCGCGCCGAGCGTGAAAGACGTGGACATGGTGGTGAGACACCCCGGTTTGGCGGCCGGTGCCGCCAGGACATGATCCTACACGCCCACGCCGATTCGTACGCCTCAGCCCGGGCCGGTTCCAGTGGAATCGAGAGCTGGACCGTAGCGAGCGTCGAGATAGCGCGCATGGGTGAGCGCGTCGCCCCGGTCGAGACGGCGGCGCTCGTCGGCGAGCTCGTCGAGCGCGACGGCGATGCGCGCCAGCGCGGCGGCGGCGAGGGTGGCGACCTCCCGCTTGCCCTCGGGCGCCGCGCTGGCGTGCGCGCGCGCGAACGCGTCGACCGCCTCGGCGAGGTCGGCGGAGAGCCGCTGGTCACGCTCGTCGGTGTGCTCCCACGTCCCATGCCGCAGCCGCGCCACCGCCGTCGCGACCGGCTCGCCCGCGGTGCCGCTCGCCAGCCGGGCGGCGCGCGCGATCGCGTCCGCCACCCGGTCGGCCGA
>CAXSEO010000550.1:0-2338 GCA_964235525.1 uncultured Sphingomonas sp.
CGCGTTCGTCGAGGTCAAGGTGCGCGCGACCGCCGCCGAACTCGATCACGCGATCGACGAACACCGCCTGTCCCGCGTCGCCGCCGCCGCCGAGTTGCTGATGGAGCGGTTTGCGCAGGCGGGCGACGACATCCGCGTCGACGTGATCCTGCTCGCGCCGGGTGCGCTGCCCAGACACATCGAGAATGCTTGGATCGGTTGAGTCCGCTCCTGAGCCGTTCGGGCTGAGCTTGTCGAAGCCCTGCCCTTCTCCTACCGGCCGCCAGAGGAACAGCCCCGTTCGGCGAAGCTCAGGACAAGCTTCGACAAGCTCAGGGCGAACGGAGGTTCTTAGCCATGCCGCTCACCGTCGCCGTCCAAATGGACCCGCTCGCGGGCCTCAACATCGCGGGCGACTCCACTTTCGCGCTGATGCTGTCCGCGCAGGCGCGCGGGCATCGGCTGTTCCACTATTCCGCCGACGCGCTCAACTGGTCCGACGGTAGGCTCTGGGCCAAGGCGCACCCCGTCACCGTCCAGCGCGTCGAGGGCGACCACTTCACCTTCGGCGAGCCGGTCAGCCTCGACCTTGGCGAGCAAGCGGACGTGGTGCTGATGCGGCAGGACCCGCCGTTCGACCTCGGCTACATCACCGCGACGCATTTGCTCGAGCGCATCGCTACCCAAACGTTGGTGGTGAACGACCCCGCCAGCGTCCGCAACGCGCCCGAGAAGGTGTTCGTGCTCGACTATGCTCGCTTCATGCCGCCGACGCTGGTCACCCGCAGCCTCGACGAGGCGCGCGCGTTCCTCGCCGCGCATAGCGAGATCGTCGTCAAGCCGCTCCACGGCAACGGCGGCAAGGCTATCTTCAAGGTCGGCGCGGACGGGGCGAACCTGTCCGCGCTGATCGAGGTGTTCAACCAGACCTGGCGCGAGCCGCACATGATCCAGGCATTCCTCCCCGACGTCGCCAAGGGCGACAAGCGCATCGTGCTGGTCGACGGCGAGGTCGCGGGCGCGATCAACCGCCTGCCCGGCGAGGGCGAGATCAGGAGCAACCTTGCCGTCGGCGGCTCGGCGGAGAAGACGGTGCTGACCGAGACCGAGCGCGAGATTTGCGCCGCGCTCGGGCCGGAGCTGAAGCGGCGCGGGCTGTTGTTCGTCGGCATCGACGTGATCGGGGGCAAGTGGCTGACCGAGATCAACGTCACCAGCCCGACCGGCATCGTCGCGATCGAGCGGTTCGACGAGACGGACGTGGCGGGACTGATCTGGGACGCGATCGAGGCAAAGGTGGCAGCGCGGGCGGCGTGAATGGCGGCTGTCGCCCAAAAGCGGAAGTGTCGACAACTCTCAGGTCGAGATCTATCGGTGCATCTAACGCGGCTATCAAGGCAGCAGGAGCACCACGTGGCCAAAATTGAAGCAGGACGCCTATTTGGCCCTCATGGTACGGACACCATCACAGTCCATCAGCTGGACGCTCTTGCCGATCTCCACCTCGCGAAAATCGACGATCCAACGAACACTGATGATCCGAAATGGCTGACCCGACGGGTGACTAGAGCGGTTTCCGCACGACGTGAATCGTCGAGGGGTTTCCAAGCGGGTTGAAGTCTGATTCAGCCGTGTCTCCGGTGGTGGGAGGCCGGGAGATATGGGCAAGCCGTTGTCGATGGATCTGCGCGAGCGGGTAGTGGGTGCCATATCGGGAGGCATGTCGCGTCACGCGGCGGCAGCGCGCTTCGGGGTGAGCGCGGCCAGCGCGGTGAGGTGGGCGGCGCTTCAGCGCGATCAGGGGAAGCCTGCAGCCAAGCCGCAGGGTGGCGACACGCGCTCGGCGAAGATCGAGGCGAACGCGACGCGTATCTGGGGGCTTTACGAAGCCGCTCCTGACATCACCCTGGCCGAGCTACGCGCGGCGTTGGCCACCGAGGGGATCGCGGTCGCGGTGTCGACGCTGTGGCGCTTCTTCGCGCGCCACCACCACACGCGCAAAAAAAGACCGGCCATGCGCAAGAGCAGGACCGCCCCGACGTGCTGAGCGCGCGCGAGGCATGGTTCGACGGCCAGCTCGCCCTCGATCCCGAGACATTGATCTTCGTGGATGAGACCGGTGCCAGCACCAAGATGGCGCGCCGGTACGGACGCGCTCCTCGCGGCGAGCGGCTTCGCATGGCCGTGCCCCACGGTCACTGGATGACGACCACGTTCGTCGGCGGGCTGCGGCTCTCGGGCATGACCGCGCCGCTCGTGATCGATGGACCGATTACTGGGACGTGGTTCGAGGCCTGGTTCGCCCGGGCTCTCGCCCCGACGCTCAGGCCCGGCGACGTCGTTATCCTCGACAACCTGC
>CAXSEO010000551.1:0-2337 GCA_964235525.1 uncultured Sphingomonas sp.
ATAGAAATAGCCGGTCTGGTACAGCGAATGGTCGGTGATCTTGGACACATACGCGCCCGGCCCGGCGAGCTCGAGCGGCAGCTGCACCGCCGACCGCTCGAACACCGCCGACAGCATCGACTGGAGCAGGTCGAACACCGGCTCAAAACAGGTCTGCGGATTTTCGTGGTCATAGCGCGGCAGCGGCGGTGCCTTGCGCTCGGGGCGGATCAGCGTCGCGATCTCCCCTGCCATCGCGATCAGCGTCTCGTACAATCGCTCGGGGTGGACGGTCGGCAGATGCTCCAGATGCCCCAGCACCGGTATCCAGCGGTTGAGCGCCTGGAGCAGCAGGAAGCTCGCGAACGTCTCCGAGCCGCCGTCGGTCGCCTCCACCGCGCGCACCGCAAGCTCCTCGCCGCGCTGCTCGGCGCGGCCGACGATGTCGGTCAGGCCGCCACGCAACCGCCGCGCCGCCGCGATATCGAGCGTCGGCGCGATATAGCGATCATCGAACATCACGCGCTTGTTCTGCACCTCGCGCACCCGCGCGAGGCCGAGCGTGACGCGGCCATAGGTCTGGTCGCGCGTCACGCCGAAGCGCAGGTTGGGGCGACCGAACGTGATCGGCTCGGTGGTGCGGTCGTCGGAAAAGGTGTCGGCGACCTCGGTCTCGTCGACCAGATAGCGCGCATCGGCGGTGTGGGTCTCCGCCTCGCGGAACTGCACCGCGCCCGCCTGCTGCGCGGGCAAGGTCAGCGACACCAGCGCGTCGCGCGCGTCGGCGGGGACGTCGAGCGGATCGGGCGGGGGCAGGTCGTCGGGGATCGAGAACGGCGTACCGTCGGGCATCACGCCGCTCGCGCGCTTCACCCCGAACTTGCCCAGCATCGCAAGGTCCTCGTCGACCTCGATCACGGTCAGCCCCCACGACCACGGGCGTACCGCGTCGACCCGCGCGCGCATCTGCGCTTCCTGGAAGCGGTCCTGCGCCTGGAAATGCTGGGGGCGCAGGAACATCCCTTCGTGCCAGGCGACGCGGTTCTTGCCAGCCACTGTGGTGAGTGCCCCCCGCCCGGTTACCGCCGGGCTCGCGCTCGTATTGCCGCCGGGCGCGCGGGCGGGCAATAGGTTTTACCGGGGTAAAGGCGAGCGAAGGGGCCGATGGGGGACAGCGACGACCGCGACTCGTTCGATCCGCGCCGCTGGGGCGCGCGCGCGACCGCGCCCGCCGCCGCCGACGAGCCGTCGTTCGATCCGCGCAGTTGGGCATCGCCGCCGCGTCCGCCCGCCGCGTCGCCGCCGCTCGCGAAGCGAGCGCGCGCCGCGCGAGCGCCGGTCCACCGGCGCGGGGCGGCGTCGCTCGGCGTGTCGGCGGTGATCCTGGCGGTCGGCGCGCTCGCGGCTTGGTCGGCGCGCCCGCCCGCGCATGTCGTGCCCGGTCCGACAAGAGCGCCGAGCGCGCCGGTGGCCGATGTTGCGCCGACGCGGCGCATCCTCACCCTGTCCTCGCCCGCCGAGATCGGCCCGAGCCTCGTCGCGGCGGGCATTGCCCCGGTCGACGCGCACGACGCGGGCGAGCGGGCGAGCGCCGCGCTGGGATCGGCCTCGGGCGACATCCGGCTGGTGTTCGACATGACCGGCACTGCGCCCAATACCCGGCTCGCCTATGCCGAAGCGACGCATCCCGACGGCTCGGGCCTCGCGCTCACCCGCGTGGGCAGCGGCTTCACCGCCAAGCCCTATGCCGCCGCGCTGACCGAGCGGCTGGTCGTGGTGCACGGCAAGCTCGACGCGCAGAACTTCTACAGCTCGGCGGTGGCGGCGGGGGTCAACGACACGCTGGTCAGCGATTTCGCCAATGCCTTCAGCTTCGACTTCGACCTGCAGCGCGAAGTCGCTCCCGGCGACGCGATCGAGGCGGGGTACCAGCAGCGCTTCAACGCCAATAGCGAGGCGGTCGGCGCGCCCGTGCTGGTCTACGCGTCGCTCGCCACCCCCGCCAAGGCGCGCGCGCTGTACCGCTTCACCCCGCCGGGGCAGAAGACGCCGGGCTGGTTCGACGCGGCCGGGCACAGCACGCGGCGCGCACTGATGCGGACTCCCATCGACGGCGCGCGCATCACCTCCCCGTTCGGAATGCGCGAGCACCCGATCCTGGGCTTCATGAAGATGCACAAGGGCACCGACTTCGCCGCGCCGGTCGGGACGCCGATCTACGCGGCGGGCGACGCGACGGTGGAGTTTTCAGGGCCGAAAGGGCCGAACGGCAACTTCGTCAAGCTGCGCCACGACAATGGCTGGGAGACGCTCTACCTGCACATGAATCGGATTTGGCCGACGGTGACGGCGCGCGCG
>CAXSEO010000552.1:0-2335 GCA_964235525.1 uncultured Sphingomonas sp.
TTGACCGGCTGCATCGGGCGGTGCTTCTTGAGCAGGGACAGGAACGAGGCCCAGCCCGCCGCGTCAACCGCCTGGTCGGAGTCCTGCGTCGTGTGGCGGCCGGCGGTGTCGACCATTACCGCCTCGTCGGCGACCCAGAAGTCGAGGTTGCGGGTGCCGCCGACGCCCTTCACCGCCTGTTCGACGAACGGGAAGCGCAGGCCGGAATGGAGCAGCGCTGTGGTCTTGCCCGCGCCCGGCGGGCCGATGATGACGTACCAGGGGCGGGTATAGAGATAGTCGCGCTTTTGCCCCGACGCAGCGCGCAGCTTGGCGAGCGCCTCGCCCATCCGCCTGGCGAGCGCGCGGCCTTCCTCGTCGGCGGCGTCCGGCCCGGCGAGCTCGGCCGCGATCGCCGCCGTGGCCCGCCGCGCGCGATACCAGCGCCACCACACGACGATGCTCCACACCGCCAGGACCAGCAGCACGCACGTGACCCGGACCGAAACCGGCCGCATCGCCGGCACGAAGTACGGCAGCCCCCAGGCGAGCAGCAGCGCGACGAGGATCGCGCAGAAGATCGTCGTGAACCACCAGTTGCGGAACCATATACGGAACCAGTTACGGATCATCGGTCCACATAGCTCCGCGGCACGATCACCTCGACCCGCCGGTTCTGCGACTTGCCCTCGGGCGTGTCGTTGCCCGCGATCGGCACCGTGTCGCCCATCCCCGTCTGCGTCACGCGCGTGGGGTCGCTGAGGTCCGCCTTGAGGAGCTTGCCCACCGTTTCCGCGCGCGCCTGCGACAGCGCCACGTTATCGGGAAAGGCGAGCGAAGAGACCTTGTCGCTGTCGGCATGACCCTCGACCGTGACAGAACCCTTCTCGGCCTCAATCGCGCGGCCGATGCGGTGGAACAGCGCCTCGCGCCCGGGTTCGAGCTGGTCGGACCCGGACTTGAACAGCTGCCCCACCGTGGTCCGCACGCGCACGGTCTGCGCGTCCTCGACGACGACCACCAGATGCTGCTGGATTTCGGGCGCGAGAAACTTCGCGAGCCGGCTCGCCTGGACGCTCGGCCGATTCGGCGGCGGCGCGGCGGGGCGCGACAGCGTCAGCCGCGCGTCGGGCCGCAACCCCGCCAGCCGGTGGCGCGGGTCCTCAGCGCTCGACGCGAGCATCAGCCGGAGGACGATGAACACCAGCAGCAGCACCGCCGCGGCGATCGCGCCCGCCAGCGCGACCAGGCTCCACCCCACGCGCGCGACCGGCGCGGTCTCGCCCCGCCAGCGCGGCGACAGCTCGGTCATCGACAAGGAGCGGACATGCGGCAGCGCGCCGTGCAGCCGCGCCATGATCTCGTGCAGCCGCCGCCGCCCGTCGGGCATGACCCGGAACCGCCCCTCGAACCCGGCGGCGAGGCAGGCGTGGTACAGCTCGATCAGGTCGAGATTGTCGTTCGGCGTCCGCAGCATGTCGTCGACCAGCTGCCAGAAGCGGTCGCCGCCGATGTTCTCCTGGAAGAACTGCACCACCATCGACCGGCGCGCCCACTCCGCGCCGTCGGTGCCGATGCCGGGCAGGTTCTGCGCCACGTCGTCGGCGGTGGCGCAGACCGCGTATTTGGCGCGCTGGCGCTGCTCCTCGGGGTAGTGCGGCGCGATCGCGCGCTCAAACCGGGCGATCGCTTCGGACGCGCGGCGGTGCAGCTCCGGCATGGGCAGCCGCACCCGCCCGCTCCGCACTCCGGCGACTAGCGCCAGCACCGGCTGCGCCTCGGCGAGCATGATGTTGCGGACCACCGGCGGCGTGGCAGGCAGCGGCACGTCGTCCTCCGCCAGCCGCAAGGGCGCGAGTCCCGCGCCCGCGACCGGCCCTACCCCCGTGCGCGACAAGGGCGGCGGCGCGGCATAGCCCGCGTCGGGCGCGCCAAAGCCGGGCGCTCCGAACGCGGGCGTGGCGGGCGCGGGAGCGGCTCCACTCTTCAGCCCCTGCAAGGGCGAGGGGCGGAATACGGTCTTGTCGCCGTCGCTCATCGCCCGCTCCGCTTCACGCACCACAGCTCCAGCCGCAGCTGCGGCCAGTCGCCCGCGACATGCAGGCCCAGCGCGGGCGCGGTGGCGAACTCGCGCCAGTCGGGCACGCCGCGGTCGAGTTCGAAATACACGAAGCCGGGCAGCACGCGAAGCTGCGGCGGCGGGGTGGGCGTGTGGCGAAGCGGCACCCCGGGAAGCGCCGAGTCGACGATCTGCCGCATTCGCCCGATCGAGCCGATCTTGGCGACCGCGGGGAACATGCCCCTGATCTCCTCGACCGGCGACGCGGCCGCGACCGCGAGATAGAAATAGCCGGTC
>CAXSEO010000553.1:0-2333 GCA_964235525.1 uncultured Sphingomonas sp.
CGCCGCTCCGCCCACGCTGATGACGATCAACCGCCACCAGCCGAAGCGCCGCAGCTGCGCCACGCCGAACAGCGCCGCGAGCGCGGCCATGCCCGGCTGGGTCAGCGCGAGCAGCGCGGCGGGCACGCCGATCGCCAGCGCCGCGCGTGGGCCGGTGCGATCCGCCGACAACCAGCCATGCGCGAGCAACAAGACCAGCACGACGACGAGGCTCTCCTTTTGGGCGAGCGGGGCGGACAGCAAGGTCGAGGGCCAGACCAGATATAGCGCCGCCGCCGCGCGCCCCGCGCCCGGCTCGCCCAGCCGCCGCCCGAGCCGCGCGAGCAGCGCCGCCGCGCCGAGGTCGAGCAGCGTCGAAAGCACGAGCACCGACGCCGCCGACAGCCCCGCCACCGCGCCCCAACCGGCGAGCAGCAGCGGGTAGGCGGGCGGGAACTCGGCCCAGACCCAGTGCCGCATCGCCGGGTCGAACAGCCCCAGTCCTTGCCCGTCGAGCATGTGCCGAGCAAGGACCAGATACCAGTGCGGATCGCTCGGCGAGACCCGCCCGGCGGTGATCGCCAGCGCCGCGACGCGGAGCAGCAACGCGACGGCCCCAAACGCCGCCCACTCCGCGCGGCCCGGCCGGCGGGCGACGAGGCTGAGCGCCCACGCCGCCACGCCGCTCCACGCGAGCAGCAACACGAGACCAAGCGACGACACGCCCCAGCGCGCGACCAGCCCGGGAAACGACCAGCAGCCGTATAGCGCCAGCGCCGCGAACAGCATTGCGAGCGCGGCGGACGCAGGGTCGGATCGGGGGACTCGCGCGATCATGCTTGCGATCGTATCGCGGCGGACGCGGCCTGCCAGACGGCTTGTCTTTGCCGATCGACCCACGGCTGTGCCAATGGAAGACATGGTGTTAACATTACGACCGCCGCTCTCGTCGCGGCCTCACCGCCCATGAGGCTGGTCACGCTCGTCGAGCCCGACGATTTCGACGGCTGGCGCGAGGCCGCGCGCGCGCTGGCGGCGGAGGGCGTGCCACCGGCGGATGTGGTGTGGCAGGTCGGCGACGCGCCGGGCGACCTGTTCGCGGGCGAAGCGAACGCGCTGGCACCGCCGCCCGCTGCCACGCCCGCGCTGTCGGTCTCACGGCTGTTCCTCGACACCGCGCGCAACGTCGTGCTGGCGAGCGATCGCGAGCGGTTTGCGCTGCTCTACACTGCGCTCGACCGGATGCGGACCACGCCCAAGCTGATGGAGGACGCCGCCGACCCGCTGGTGCGGCGGCTCGACGCGCTTGCCAAGCAGGTCCGCCGCGACATCCACAAGATGCGCGCGTTCCTGCGCTTCCGCGAGGTCAAGGACCAGGGCGGCTCGCGCTACGTCGCCTGGTTCGAGCCCGAGCACCACATCGTCCGCGCCAACGCGGCATTCTTCGTCAACCGGTTTGCCTCGATGCGCTGGTCGATCCTGACGCCGGAGCTGTCGCTGCACTGGGATGGTGAGAAGCTGGAGCAGGGGCCGGGCGCGAGCAAGGGCGACGCGCCGGACGGTGACCCGACCGAGGCGGTGTGGAAGACATACTACGCCAGCATCTTCAACCCCGCTCGCGTCAAGGTGGGCGCGATGCTGAAGGAGATGCCGCGCAAATACTGGAAGAATATGCCCGAGACCGCGTTGGTCCCCGGGCTGATCGCGGGCGCACGCGCAAGGGAGCTGGGGATGATCGAGACGGCGCGAACCGAGCTGGGCGGCAACAGCCAAATCGCGTGGGAGGCACTGCGCGACGAGGCGGCGGGGTGCACGCGTTGTCACCTCTATAAACCCGCGACCCAGACGGTGTTCGGCGAGGGGCCGGTGACCGCGCGGCTGATGTTCGTCGGCGAACAGCCGGGCGATCAGGAGGATCTCGCGGGCAAGCCGTTCGTCGGCCCGGCCGGGCAGATGTTCAACCGCGCACTCGGCGACGCCGGGATCGCGCGCGAGGACACCTATGTCACCAATGCGGTCAAGCACTTCAAGTTCGAGGCGCGCGGCAAGCGGCGCATCCACGCCAAGCCCGATGCGGGCGAGATCGAGGCGTGCCGCTGGTGGATCGAGCAGGAGCAGATACTGCTGCGCCCGCGCGTGACGGTGGCGCTCGGCGCGACGGCGGCGCGCTCGCTGTTCGGGCGAGTGGTGACGATCGGGCGCGAGCGCGGGCGCGCGCTGACACTACCGGGCGAGGGTGGCGAGGCTTGGATCACCGTGCATCCGAGCTTCCTGCTGCGGATTCCGGAAGCAGACCGGGCGCGGGATGAATATGCGCGGTTCGTGGAGGACCTCAGGCTGGTGAAGGACGCGAT
>CAXSEO010000554.1:0-2332 GCA_964235525.1 uncultured Sphingomonas sp.
TCAAGACCTTCTGGAGCAGATAAGTGGTGCCGGTGATGTTGGTGTCGATCACATGCCGCCACTCGGACGGCTGCTGGTCGAGGAACCCACGGCCGAGTCCATGACCAGCATTGGCGCACAGTAAGTCGATCTGGCGGCCGCGCGCCGCGTCGAGCAGCCGGTCGACGCCGTCGAAGGTCGACAGGTCGACCTCGAGCGTCTCGACCTGCGCGCCCGTGCCTTCCAGCCCGGCGGCGGCGTTGACGAATGGCGTGTCGGAGGCGACCAGCAGTTCATAACCGTCCTTGGCGGCAAGCTTGGCGAGTTCGAGCCCGATACCGCTCGACGCGCCGGTGATGATCGCGAACTTGTTGGCCATGAGAACTACTCCTTTTAAGTTAAGCAGCCATGCCCGGCTTGAGCACGACCTTGGTATATTTGTTCTGGTGGTCGTGGAACATCTTGTACCCGTGCGGTGCCTGCTCAAGTGGCAAATGGTGCGAGATCAGGAACTCGGTGTCGATCTTGTCTTCCATGATCGCGTTGAGCAGCGCGTGGGTATAATGCTGAACATGCGTCTGCCCGGTCTTGAGCGTCAGCCCCTTTTCCATGAACGCGCCGAGCGGGAACTTGTCGACAATGCCACCATAGACCGCCGGCATCGACACGCGCCCGCCCTTGCGGCAGGCGATGATCGCCTGGCGGATCGAATGGATGCGGTCGGTGCCGAGGAAGGTCGACGCCTTGATCTGGTCGACGACGTTGTCGACGAAGAAGCCATGCGCCTCCAGCCCCACCGAGTCGATCACCGCGTCGGGGCCGATCCCGCCGGTCAGTTCCATCAGCGCCTCGTAGACCGCCGTTTCCTCGAAGTTGATCGTGATCGCCCCGAACTTCTTCGCCAGCTCCAGCCGGTGCGGGAAGTGATCGATCGCGATCACCCGCTCCGCGCCCATCAAGAACGCGGACTGGACCGCGAACAGCCCGACCGGGCCGCAACCCCAGACCGCGACGGTGTCGCCCGGCTCGATCTCGGCATATTCAGCCGCCTGCCAGCCGGTCGGCAGGATGTCGGACAGGAACAGCACCTTGTCGTCGGGCACGCCGTCGGGGATGACGATCGGGCCGACATCGCTGAACGGCACGCGGACATATTCCGCCTGCCCGCCCGCATAGCCGCCAGTTAGGTGGCTATAGCCGAACAACCCCGCCATCTCGTGCCCGTACAGCTCCATGCCGATATCCTGATTATCGGCCGGGAGCCCGTTGGGACAGCAGCTGTATTGGTGCTTGTTGCAATGATAGCAGGAGCCGCACGAGATGGTGAACGGCACCACCACGCGCTGACCCTTCTTGAGCGTCGACTTGGCACCGACCTCGACCACCTCGCCCATGAACTCATGGCCGAGAATATCGCCCGGCTGCATCGTCGGAATGAAGCCATCGTAAAGGTGGAGGTCCGAGCCGCAGATTGCGGTCGACGTCACCTTGATGATACAGTCACGCGGGTTGACGATACCGGGGTCGGGCACATTGTCGATGCGAACGTCATGTTTGCCGTGCCACGCGAGCGCTTTCACAGACCCATCTCCTCGAACTTCGCTTGATTGACGGCGGGCGTCGCGACCTCGCCGGTCTCCATCAACTGCTTGAAGCGGCGAAGGTCGCGGCGCGCCTGGATCGCGGGCTCGCGCTGGAACATCTTGGCGACGATCTTGCCGACGATGCCCAGCGGCGGGTCATAGACGATCGTCGCGGTGACGACCGTGCCGCGCCCGGGCTTGTCCTCGAACTCGACGCGACCGCTGTTGGGGACGTCCGCGCCCTCCTCGGAGGTCCATTCGATGAAGCGGTTGGGCTCTTCGGCGGTGACGCGCGCGTCCCACTCGACGGTGGTCTTGCCGGGTGCCTTGACCACCCAGTGCGAACGCTTGTCGTCGAGCACGGTGATCGAAGCCACGTTCTCCATGAAGTGTGGCAGGTTCGCGAAGTCGCGGAAGTAGCTGTAGACCTCGGCGACGGGCCTGTTGATCGTCACCGCGCGGCCAGTGACCGAGCTGCCCTTGCCCTCGGCCAAATCGGCGGTGATATCGTAGGGCGCATTCGAGCGTTTGGAGGCGACCAGCGGCGCGTCATCGGTTTGCGTGGCGGTATCTGTCATGCGGGCCTCGCGCGTGGTTAAGCGATCGGAGTGCCTAACCAGCCGCGCGAAACCGCGTTCCGTCGAAAGCGGGCGAGATGAACGATTTAGCGGCCCGGCGACGGCTGCCGTTCAGCCTTCCCGAGCGTGGCGGCGGCGGTGGCGCGGGTGGTCTTGCCGTAGGGCGGCTTGAGCCCGGCGAGCCTGGCGACG
>CAXSEO010000555.1:0-2327 GCA_964235525.1 uncultured Sphingomonas sp.
GGATATAACCTGTCGGTGATGGGCTACATCTTCCCCGAACTCGCCAAGCTGTTGGCGGTGCCCGCCGGTCACCTCGTCCCCGCGTCGCAGTCTTCGTACATCATCGGCATGCTCTGCGGCGCGCCGCTGCTGGGGTTCCTTGGTGATCGCTATGGGCGAAGGCGGGTGATCGTCTATGGGCTAGTTTGTCTCGGACTGTCGATCCTCACCATCGCGGCGGTCCGGTCGCTGCCGCAACTGGTGATCTTGATGTTCGTCGCGGGGCTGACGCTCGGCGGTGTCATCCCCAATATCACCGCGCTGGTCGCCGAAGTGACGCCCAAGCGGATTCGCGGACGCCTGCTCGTGATCGTCAGCATGGGGATGGTGATCGGCATCGCGCTGCCGGGACTGATCACCGCGGTGCTCGGCGCGCGCTCCGACTGGCACGTGCTGTTGCTCGTCGGCGGTCTGCTCCCGATCGTCGTGGCGATCGCCGGGCTGTTCGCCATCCCCGAGAGCATCAAATATCTTGTCCAGCAGGGTGGCCGCGATGCCGAGGTGCGCGCGATCGCCCGGCGGCTGCGTCCCGATCTCGCGATCGGCGACGAGACGCGGTTCTCTTTGCCTGCCCTCGCGCAGCCTGGCGCGCGCACCTCGCCCCGGCGGCTGTTCGCGGGCGACTTCGCGCTGGTGACGCCGATGCTGTGGGTCTGTCAGGCGACCAACCAGATGGCGAACTTCTTCTCGCTGACCTGGCTGCCCTCGCTGCTTCGCGCGGCGGGCGCGAGCGTGGGTCAGGCGGGGGCCACCGCCGCGCTGTTCTCGGTTGGTGGGCTGGTCGGCGGCGTGCTGCTGCTGGCGTCGATCGATGCGCTCGGCATCACGCCACTGGTGGTGATGTTCTTCGTCGGCGCGCCGCTGGTCGCGGCGATGGCGCTGACCGGGCTGTCGGTACCGGTGCACGCGTTGATCATCTTCGGGGCGGGGTTCTGCGTGACGGGTATCCAGATCGGGCTGACCTCGCTGCTCGGCATCTTCTACCCGACGCCGATCCGCTCGATGGGTACCGGCTTGACGCAGGCGGTGGGGCGATTTGGCGCCATCGCCGCGCCGATCTCTGGGGGCGTGCTGCTGGCGCTGCGGATCCCGATGCAACAGCTGCCATTGGCACCGGCCGTGCTGCTGGTGGTCGGCGGGTTCGCGTGCGTGACGCTGGCGGTGATTTGCCGCCGCCGGTTCGGCGGGTTTCACCCCGAGGAGTTCGCGGTCGTCGAGGCGTCCGAGCACCCCGTGCTGGGAAGCACGGCCGAGCTGATCGCCTGAAGCCCGCTCGCGCCCGGTAACCCGGAGGCGTCGGCGGCGAGGTAAACGGTCAGCCTTGCCTTCAGCGTACGCACGAAGCGCTCACCCGCACGCTCGTCGAACCGCGCTTCTGCGACCGACACCCCGCGCCGGACCTCCTCGAGCAGGGCAAGGCCGGCGGAGGTGAACAGCACGATTTTCGCGCGGCGATCGGTCGGGTCCGGGCGTCGCTCGACCAGCCGGAGCGCCTCCGCCTCGTCGACCAGCGCGCGCATCGATGGCTTGGTCACCCGCGCCCGCGCGGCGAGGTCGGTCAGCCGCGTGCCGCCCAGGTCGAGATGACGAAACAGCGCGAGCAGCACCTCTGTCACGTCGCGGTGGCCGTGCTGGTGAACCGCCCCCAGCAGGTCGCGCGCGAACCGGCGCGCGGCGAGCGACAGCAGTCGGCCCGCGTTGTGCTCTCGTCGGGAGACCTCGCCGTGACTGGCAGGATCGCGATCGCGGCCGAGTTCAGGCACCTCGGCATACCAGCTCAGCTCGCGCCTGAGCTGCGCCACGAACGGAGGACCGACAACGCTCGCGAACCGCCGCTCGGCCGCGTCGATCCCGTGCTCCAGCGCCTCCAGCACCCCGAAGCCATCGGGGGTGAAATGTACCAGCTTTGCGCGCAGGTCGTCCGGATCGGGCCGCCGGTCGACGACGCGCATCGCTTCCGCCCGGTCGATCAGCTCGATCATGCTCTGCTTGGTCTGCCCCGCGCGCTGCGCCAGCACGGTCAGCCGGGTGCCTTCACGATCGAGGTTGAGGATCAGCGCCATCATCGCTTCCGACACGCCGGTGGTGCCACTCGCGCGCATCACGCGCAGCTTGTCGCGTACGAACGCGTCGGTCGCGGCGAACATCAGCCGCCCGACATTCCCGGTCCGCCAGTCCGGGTCGAGGTCGGACGACCCTATGCGCGCGCCGCTCTTCGACAAGGGGCGTGACTAGGCGGCGATGTCGGCGAGGATGGCGCCGTAATCCTCGTGCGTCGGCGCGTACGG
>CAXSEO010000556.1:0-2317 GCA_964235525.1 uncultured Sphingomonas sp.
GAACACCAGATCGGGCGCCAGCCCGATCAGGCTGTGGCGTCCGCGCGCGGCACCGCCCTCGACCGATTCGAGCAGGAAGTCGCCGCGCCCCGGCTCGATCAGCTTGAGCGCCGCGCCGACCGCCGTTTCCGTGTCCGCGACCTGCCGCCGCCAGATCAGCGCGGGCTGCCCCGCCACCAGTGCGGCGCGCGCGCTATTGATCGGATGCGCTCCCGCCGCCGCCCGCCAGCTCGCGCTTGAGCGCGGCAATCGCGGTCGGGTCGCGCTTGACGCCGACCTCCGCCTGCACCGCGTGCGCGAACTGTTCGGCATATTCGCGGCCCAGCAGGCGGCGGAAGTCGTTGCGCGCGCCCGCCATCGCCGCCGGCACGGTGCGCGCGTCGCCGGGGGTGATCGTGTCAAGATGGATCAGGTACCAGCCGCTGCCGGGCGCTTCGAGCAGCCTGGTGGTGCGCGGGGGCATGGCGAACATCAGCACCAGCGGTGGTGGCGGGTTCTGCTGGCCGGTGAGCTGCGCGCGCACGGCCGCGATCGGGCGCGGCGCCGGTAGCGAGTGGCCCGCCGCCGCCAGCGCCTGCGCGAGCGGGGTGCCGCCGTTCGCCTTGGCGAGCACCTGCCCGGCCAGCGCGCGCGCGGCACGCTGCGCGCGTCCCGCCGTCACGTCCGAGGTCACCTGCGCGCGCACTTGCGCGAGCGGGCGGGGCGCGGCCGCTACGACCCGGTCCAGCGCGACCACCGCGAAGCTGCCGTCCTGCGCCGTCGGGACGATCTGCGGGTCGTCGCCCGGCTCCGCCTGGAACGCAGCGGCGACGAGCCGGGTCAGCGCCGGATCGGGCTTCGCGGCGGCGTTGTCAGGGTTCACGCCCGAAGCGGTCAGCGGCGGGGTGGTCTGGCCGCTTAGATGCTGCGCTCCGGTTACTTCGGAGAAGTTGCGGTGATTGCTCAGCGCCTGATCGAGCGCGTCGTGAACGGTGGCGAGCGCGGCGGCGGACTTGGCGGTGGTCACCGCCTTGACCAGCTCGGGTCGCGCTTGGTCGAGCGTCTTACCCGGTACATGCTCGACCGCACCGACCTTGGCGATCACGAAGCCGAGCGCGCCCGGGAGCGGCCCGACGATCGCGCCCGGCGCGGCGGCGAACACCGCGTCCGCGACCGCGGGAGAGGCCTGCGCCGCGTAGGCTACCTTGGTCACCGCCGTCAGCGTACGCGGAGCCAGCCCGGCGGCACGCGCGGCGGCATCGATCGAGGTGCCGCCCTTCACCTTGGCGGCGAGCTGGGTTGCGGCGGTCTGGTCGAGCACCGACACCTGCGTCACCGTCCGCTTCTCGGTTGGCTCGTACTGCGCGCGGGTCGCGGCATAGGCCTTGGCGAGCTCAGCGTCGGTCGGCACCGCTTGCACGGCGACCGACGCGGGCGTGACCAGCGCATAGCGGATCACCCGCCGCTCCGGCATGAGATAGCGGTCGCGATGGCGCGCATAGAACGCCTGCAGCTCGGCGTCGGTCGGCGCGGGACCACCCGCCATCGCCTTTGCGGGGATGAACCCGATCAAGCCCTGCCGCTTCTCAAGCAGCAGCGAGGCGTAGGGCAAAACGAATTGGTCCGCGACCTGCGACGCGCCGATGGTGGGCGCGAGCAGCTGTTGCGACAGCGTGTCGCGCGCGAGATCGGCGCGGACCTGATCGTCGGTGAGGTGCCGCGCCTGAAGCAGGCCCTGGTAGATCTTCGGGTCGAACTGGCCGGTCGGGCCCTGCAGCGACGGGATGCTCGCGATCTGGCCGTCCACCGCGCGCTTGCTGACCACCATGCCCTGCGCGCGCCCGAAGGCCGCGAGCGCGAGGCCGCTGATCGTCCGCTCGATCGTGCCGTCCACCCCGCCCGCCGCGACGAACTGCGCGAGCGTCAGCGTCGGCTGCTGTCCTTGCGCGGCCTGGAACTCGGTCTGGACATGGTCGCGTGCCTCGGCGGTGGCGACCGGCTCGCCGCCGACGCTTGCGACCGAGTCCTGCGCCACGCCGCCGCCGCCGCGCAAGCCAGTGATGTCGCCCAGCCCGAACAGGATCGCGATCAGCACCAGCACCCCGAACGTGACCACGATGCCGACGCGCGAGCTGATGATCCGGCGAAAGAAAGCGAGCATGCGGGGCCTTGCTGAACGGGTGTGCGACGCGCCTTACGGGCGCGGGCGGACGGGTTCAACCTTGTGCGGGGGAGCGCGCGCGCTACGACGCGGCGACGGGATCGGCGGAGGGTACATGCGGCGCAAGCTGGTGACGGGGAACTGGAAGATGAACGGCGGCCTAGCGGCGCTGGCCGA
>CAXSEO010000557.1:0-2309 GCA_964235525.1 uncultured Sphingomonas sp.
CCCTCGCCGTCCAGCTGGCGGCTCAGCGTCGCGTGGAAGCCGTCGGCAAAGCGGTTGAGCCGCGCCTCGATCCGGTTCACGCCATGCCCGAAACGGTTATACGCGATCACCGCCGGGATCGCCGCGAACAGGCCGATCGCGGTCGCGAACAGCGCCTCCGCGATCCCCGGCGCGACCACCGCCAAAGACGAGTTCTGCGCCCCCGCGATGTTGGTGAACGCGCGCATGATGCCCCACACCGTCCCGAACAAGCCGACGAACGGCGCGACCGATCCGACGGTCGCCAGCACGTTGAGCCGGTCGGACAGGCGATCCACCTCCGCCGCTACCGCCGCGCCCATCGTCGTCGCCAGCCGCTCGCGCGTGCCCGCCCGGTCGATCCGCCCGCCCGCGGTCGAGCGCCGCCATTCGCGCACCCCCGCCTGGAACACCCGCGCGATCGGCAGGTCCGCCTCGCCCTCTTGGCGGTGAAAGGCGTCGATATCCTCCGCCGCCCAGAACTCGCGCTCGAACCGCTCGACGCGCTTCCTGGTCCGGCCGATCCGCCGCGCGAAGCTGTAGATGATCGCCCAGGTCCACAAGCTCGCGAGCAGCAACCCCAGCATCACCAGCCGCACGACCCAGTCGGCCTGGAGGAACAGCGCGACCGGGGATAGCGTCGTCGCGTCGGTATTGACGAACAGGTGGTTCATGCGGCGCTCGGCTCCTCCTCGATCAGCGCGGTGAAGATGCGCGCCCAGGCGGGCGGCAGGCGGCGCGGGCGTCCGCCGGGCGACACCAGCGCGGTATCCCCGAAATAGACGCGCACCGGCAGCCGGTGCTCACGCGCCACGATCTCTCCTGCGGACGGCTGGTCGGGCCCGGTCATCGCACGGGCTGTTAACCCAACCCCCCGCGCGGGGAAACCCGTCAGTCGGACGGCAGCGCCGAAACGTCGAGGCTGAGCCGCGGACGCGCGGCGCGCAACGGCGCGGCCGCGACGAACGGCGGACGCGCGGATATCGCCGCGATCGTCACGGGCGGCGCGGCGGCTTCCGCGAACGGGGCGTCGAGCTCGGGCAGCCGCGCGGCCGCGAACGCAGGCAGCGCGCCTGGCGGCATCACTTCCGCATCGGCCAGCACCGCGGTGGCGGCCGCGCAGAAGCGCACACGGGCGGGTTCGGCGGAGAAGAAATTGTAGAGCCGGGTCATCGCCCCGTCATAGCGGCCCTGCCAATCGCCCCCGCCCGCGCGGTATTCTGCCGCGAGCGCAGCCTCGGCGGCCGCCAGCTCGGACTTACGCGCGGCGAGCAATGCGTTATAGCGAGCGACGATCGCATCGCCCTCCGCCCCGCGGCAGGCGAGCGCGGCGACGTTGAGCCCCACGCGCAGGTGCCACGTCGCGCCCGCGGCCGACAGCCCCGCGTTGATCGCCGAAACTGGCGGCGGCGCAGGCGGAAGCTCGACGACCACGGGCGCGGGCGGCACCGGCGCGACCCCTGCGAGGCGTGGGTGCGCGCACGCCGCCAGCACGGTCAGGAGCAGCAACGGCGTGGTACGCATGGGAACTCCTCGCTTTCCCGCTCGCGGTGCGCCTTTCTGGTTAAGATCCGGTATGTGTTCATCCGGTCGAAGGCCGGGCGGATATCAAAGCGGTCTTGGATAGCTCGGCACGCGCGGTTTTTTATGAAAGGCTGTATGATATATAGATTGGCTGGTAGAAGCTTGTTAAAAGCAGTTATGCCAAGTTCATCCGCTCGGGCGGGAAGGTATGTTCAGCAGCCAAGCGCTTACCGCGCCTTCATGCCCGCTGCGCTTCCGCCCGATCCGCCGATAACGATGGATGCCGCGCTAACGACGGCCCTGTCGCGCGCCGATCGCGCGCTTGGTCGCCTAGACGGCTCAATCGCGACGCTGCCCGAACCCGACCTGTTTGTTTCGATGTTCGTTCGCAGCGAAGCCGTCCTGTCCAGCCAGATCGAGGGCACCCAAGCGTCGCTGAGCGACGTGATCAGGGCGGAGGCGGATTTGATCGACCGCCATCGGCCGGAGGACATCCGTGAAGTTCGCAACTACGTCGCCGCCCTGAACGCGGGGGTAGCGATGCTGAACCAGTTGCCCTACGTATTGGCTTGGTTCATGCTCAATTTGAGACGATCCACCCATTTCTCGATGGAAACGGCCCCATCGGGCGCTTGATAATCGCGCTATTCCTGATGGAACGAGAAATCCTTGAGAGGCCAGTGCTGTACCTGTCATATTACTTCAAGAAGTATCGCAGCGAGTATTATGCCTGTCTACAGGCGATCAGGGACGAGGGCGCGTGGGAA
>CAXSEO010000558.1:0-2299 GCA_964235525.1 uncultured Sphingomonas sp.
ACCTTCGAGGCATCGCGCGCGCGCGACACCATCGATTCGCCGAAGAACGCGCGCCCGAGCGCGAGGCCATAGAGCCCGCCGACCAGAGCATCGCCGTCCCAGCACTCGACCGAATGCGCGAAACCCATCGCGTGAAGCGTGTGGAAAACCTGCTCGATGCCGGGGTTGATCCACGTCTCCGGGCGACCGGGCACAGACTGCGCGCAGAGCTGGATGACCTCGCCGAACGCCTGGTCGACGGTGACGCGAAACCGGTCGGCGAGCAGCGTCTTGCGGAGCGAGCGCGACAGGCTGAACCCGCCCAGCGGCAGGATCGCGCGGCGGCGCGGCTCCACCCAATACACCCCCGCCGCATCGCGCGCGTCCGCCATCGGGAACACGCCGACGGAATAGGCACCAAGGACCAGCTGCGGGTCGAGGGGGGCGGACATGGTGGCGAGTGTAGGGGGATTAGGTGGGGCGGGGAAAGGGCTGAGCGATTCGCCTATGCCGAGAAGAACTCGCCGAGCAGACGGGCCAACGCTTCCGGCTGTTCCTCGGGGATGAAATGCCCGCATTGGGTAATGGTCTCGCCGCGAATGTTCTCGGCGAAGGGACGCAGCGGCGCGGCCATGTCCGGGATCGAACCTTGATCGGCGCTGACCGCGAGCACGGGCATGACGAGCTTGGCGTCACGGGTCAGCGTGCGGTTCTGCTCCGCCGATTGCGAAGCGGCGCGATAGAAGCTCAGCCCCGCTCGCAGCGCGCCGGGCAAACTGAAGACGCGAACATACTCGTCCAGATCCTCGTCCGCGAAGCTCATCGGGTTCGCGGCCTTGCGGCGAAGGAACCAGTCCAGATAGACACGTTCCTTGCCCCCGATCAGCGCCTCAGGGAGATCGGGGATGGTGTTGAATGCGAAATGCCACGTCTGCCACGCTCGGTCGGGCGCGGTCGGCAGATTGTCCGGCAAGGTCACGCCGGGAATGCCCGCGTCGAGCAGGGCGAGCCGGGTAACCTCGGCCCCGAAATTGAGCGCATAGGGAAAGGCGACCCAGGCCCCGATGTCGTGAGCGGCGAGGGCGTAGCGCGATAGCCCCAGCCGCGCGAGCAGGTCGTGCACGCGCCGCGCGATCGTCTCCGTGTCATAGCCGTCGAGCGGCTTGTCGGAGTCCCCCTGGCCGGGAAGGTCGATCGCGATGACCCGGAAACGCTCGGCCAGCATCGGCATGACCCGACGCCAAGCGAACCAGCTCTCCGGATAGCCCGCCAGCAGGACGAGCGGCTCGGCGTCTTGGGCCCCAGTGGTCACATGGTGAAGCCGCACGCCGTCGATCGTGTCGAAGCGGTGATCGAAGTTCGTGGCGGGGTGTGGCGAGGGGGGAGGAGTGACGCCGGTCATCGGTACGCAACGCGACCCGTCAGGGCCGGTTCCGGTGTTCGTAGCTGGCCGTCGGGGTAATCCGCTTCTTTGCCCGAACGGCTTTAGCAGCGGGCCACGTCTTCGCCGTCCTCCACCACCGCGCTCCGACTGACGGTGAAGCCGCGCCTCGTGCTGAAACCGGGTCCATTGACCTCCGCGCAATATGCTCGTCCCGGACGCAACGGCGCGGACGATCGCTGGGAAAATCCGGGTCTTGCCGTTCCTAGCGACACCTGCTGCACGCAGTCATGGGGGTCGGCCCGACCCAGTTCCCACACGGGATGGCCCTGCTGATCCGCCGGATAGATGCTCGCGCTGTCGAGGCAGGCGCGGAAGTTGAACGAGAGCGACGTAACGGCAAGGCTGACCGTGTTGCCGGTCGACCGCGACACAGTGAGTGCGACACCTTGTTGGCAGGCAGCCACCAGCAACACGACCATCAGCCCGATGATCCTTCTAAAGGCCATAGACGCCGCTTCCCGCCAACCTCCGCTTCAGGTCAGCAGCACGGGCTTCTTGGCCCGGCGGTATCCGGAGGCGGAAGCGGGTCTCGTCTTCGACCATCTGCGCCTGCCCCTCCAGCATCTCGTGACCGAAATCCGTGCGGCGCCCGAGATAGTCGTACATCCTGTCGGCGCTGCCCGCCTTCCGTTTCTCCCGCCAGTATCGGCTCAGAAACGCAACGTGGCCCATCCCGTCCCACTGAATAACATGCGTGAACTCGTGGAGGAATATCGGTACATTGTCCCGAGGCGACGAGAAGTCCGCCCTCCAGCGGGGGGCAAGAAGTAGAGTGCGTTGCCGAGTGTGATCGCAGGGTTGCCGTTGAAGGCGGCCATCACGATTGGATTTCTTCCAGGGCCGTAGCTGACATAAGCCTTGTTGGCGAGCGGGACC
>CAXSEO010000559.1:0-2294 GCA_964235525.1 uncultured Sphingomonas sp.
TCGCCGACCCGAGTGGCTGGGGGAGGGCAAACCCGACCGCCGCCGCGAGGACGATCGCGGCGGCGAGTGCGTATAAAGGCCGGAACGGGATCGCATACGCCATGGGCAGGAAGTGCAGCCCGACGACCAGCCCGATGCCGCACAGCACGGTGTCCACGTGCCCGGTGTTCGCCAGCCCGGTCGCGACCACCGGGATGCCCACGCCTTCCCCGATCGACGCCCAGCGAATGATCCGCTGCGCCCGTGCGTCGGGCCGAACCACGGCGGCAGGTTCGCCGCGAAGACTCTGTCGCGCGGCTGTCGCGATAACGACGAAGACGGCGAGTGCGACCGCATACGCGAGCGGTCGGACGGTATAGGGCGAGAAGGCCCAGACAAGGTCGACCGAGCCGAAGAAGCTCATGATGATCGCGCCCCACGGTCCCACGCTGCTCTCCTGCTTGTCGATCGCTAAGCTGACACCGTCGGGCGCGCGCGAAAAGGCGTTTGCTTGACGGTGGACAATCGTGCGCGTCGCCCTAAACAGAAGCGTCAGCAAGGGACGCTAGTCCATGCCGCTTGTGCTCGTCCTCGCCCAGCTCGCCGCGCCCGACCTCGTCGTGGTCGCACGGGCGCGCACCACGGCCGAGGCGCGCTGCACCTACACCGACATCACCGACGTGACCGTGTGCGGTCGCCGCAACGCCGACCGGTTCCGCGTGCCGTTGGTCGAACACACCGCCCTTCCCTCGCGCGATGCGGAGCCGGGTGGGCGTATCGCGATGCTTCACCGTACCACGCCCGTACAGGACATGGACCCGTTCCTGGTCGGAAGTGGGTTCGCCGGGTTGAGCGTGGGGACCAGCTTCGGTCCGGGCGCGGGGAAGGCCAAGGTCACCGGCGCGCGGCCGTTTGCGCCATGATCGCCGCGCTACTCCTCGCGCAAGCGGCGGCGACGGCCACTCCGGAGCGTTTCTCTGTGCTCGTCGATCCGTGCGCGAACGCGAGCAACGACGGCGGCGACGTCGTCGTGTGCGGCCACCCGGACAAGCTCGCGCCGCGCCTGCCGCTGCCGCAGTTTCGCGGGCCACCCGATTATCCGACCGCTTCCAACCCGTATCTCCGCCCCGATGTGGCGCTCAACGGCCCGGGCGTCGGCGCCGAGTGCGGCGCCTATGGCGAAGGCTGCCCGGTTGGCGGCGGCGGCTACGCCATTCCCAAGCTGCTCAACGGCGCGGCGGGGCTGGTCAAGAGCGCGCTCGCCAAGCACCCCGACAAGCGCGGGCGGGTCGCCATCGACCTTGACGCGCCGCTGTCGACGACGGGCAAGGTGCTACCCTAGCAGCGGCATCCACATCGGCCGCCCGACTAGGCTTGGCGACCCACGCAGCCGCTCCAGCGCCGCCGCGACGCAGCGTTCCGGGCCTTCGTGGGTGACGATCGCGACCAGCACGCTGCCGTCCGCCCCTGCGCCGCGCTGAAGCAGGCTCCCGATCGAGACGCCCGCATCGCGCATCGCCGCCGCGATCTCCGCGAGCACGCCCACCCGGTCCGCGACCGCGAAGCGCAGATACGCCCGCCCGCGCCGCTCGCCCGCGTCGGCTACCCGCGCCTCCGTCAGTTGGCCGGCGGGCATCGCAAAGGCGGGGCCGAACTCGCCGCGCGCAATGTCGATCAGGTCTGCGACCACCGCGCTCGCGGTCGGCCCGTCGCCCGCGCCGCGCCCGGAGAAGAACAGCTCGCCGACGAAATTGCCGTCGAGCACCACCGCGTTGAGCGCGCCCGTGACATGCGCGAGCGGGTGTGCCTCTGGCACGAGATGCGGGTGGACGCGCTGGAACAAGCCGCCCGCGCCCGCCTCCGCCACCCCTACCAGCCGCACCCGATAACCCAACGCCGCCGCCTCGGCGATGTCGGCCGCGATCACGTCGCGGATACCGCTCGCCTCTACGGCGGCGAACGCCGGTCGCGTCCCGAAGGCGAGGCTGGCGAGCAGCGACAGCTTGTGCGCGGCGTCGACCCCGTCGATGTCGAAGCTGGGGTCGGCCTCCGCGAAACCGAGCGCCTGTGCCTCGCTCAGCACATCGGCAAAGTCTCGCCCGTCCGCCTCCATCCGCGTCAGGACATAGTTGCAGGTGCCGTTGAGGATGCCGGTCACGCGCCCGATCTGGTTCGCCGCCGCGCCCTCGCGCAGCCCCTTCACCACCGGCACGCCGCCCGCCACCGCCGCCTCGAACTTGCACGCCACTCCCGCCGCCTCGGCGGCGCGCGCGAGCTCCAGCCCGTGATGCGCGAGCATCGCCTTGTTTGCGGTG
>CAXSEO010000560.1:0-2293 GCA_964235525.1 uncultured Sphingomonas sp.
TCGGTGCTGATGCGCTCGATCATCGGGCTGCAGCGCCCGGTCGCGGGCGAGGTCACCGTGTTCGGCAAGTCGACGCTGACCGCCGACGAGATGGAGGCGGTCGAGATCCAGAAACGCTGGGGCGTGCTGTTCCAGGGCGGCGCCTTGTTTTCGACGCTGACGGTGGCCGAGAATGTCGAGGTGCCGCTGCGCGAGTTCTACCCCGACATGGAGCTGGCGCTGATGGACGGCATCGCCTCGTACAAGGTGGTGATGACCGGGCTGCCCCCCGACGCGGGGCCGAAATACCCGGCCGAGCTGTCGGGCGGGATGCGAAAGCGCGCGGGGCTCGCGCGCGCGCTGGCACTCGACCCCGAGCTGTTGTTCCTCGACGAGCCGACCGCCGGGCTCGACCCGATCGGCGCGGCGGCGTTCGACGGGCTGACCAAGTCGCTACAGCGGACGCTGGGATTGACCGTGTTCCTGATCACCCACGATCTCGATTCGCTCTACGCGATCTGCGATCGCGTGGCGGTGCTGGCCGACCGCAAGGTGATCGCGGTCGGCACGATCCCCGAGCTGCTCGCGCTGGATCACCCGTGGATCCAGGCCTATTTCAGGGGCCCGCGCGGCCGGGCCGCGGTGGCGACGCAGGAAGCGCACGATGCTGAGAACAACGCGGCGCAAAGGCACGAGGCGGCATAATGGAAACGCGCTCCAATCACGTTCTGGTCGGCGGGGTGGTGCTGGCGCTGCTGGCGCTGTTGGCGCTGGCCACCGTGTGGCTTGCGCGGGTCGGCGGGTCGCACCAGAAAGAGTATGACATCCTCTACAAACAGGCGGTGGACGGCCTCGCCAAGGGATCGCAGGTCACCTATTCGGGCGTGATCTCGGGCCAGGTCAAGGAGATCGCGATCTGGAAGGACGACCCGCAACTGGTGCGCGTCCGCATCCAGGTGAACGATCAGACACCGATCCTGACGTCCACGCTCGCCAGCATCCAGGGCAGCTTCACCGGCACCAGCACCGTGTCGCTCGCCGGCGGCAAGAAGGGCGACGCGCCGCTCGTCTGCCCTGAGCAGGACCCGCTCGTCAAATGTCCCTATGGGGTCCCCGTGATCCCGACCAAGATCGGCGGGGTCGGCGCAATCCTCAACGCCGCGCCCGAGCTGCTCGAGCGGTTGTCGACGCTGACCGACCGGCTGACCGGGCTGCTCACCGATAAGAACCAGGCGTCGATCGCGAGCATTCTCCAGAACACCAACCAGATGACCAAGGCGTTCGCGGATCGCGCGCCCGACATCGCCGCGACGATCGCGCAGACCCGCACCGCGATCGCGCAGGCGGGCATGGCCGCGCAGCAGATCGGCCAGCTCGCGCAGACCTCGAACGGGGTGCTGTCGCAGGACATCAAGCCGACGATCGCCAACCTCAACCAGACACTCGCCGCCGCGCGGGCGAGCACGGAGGCGCTCAACGCCACGCTGGGCGACGCGCGACCGGGGCTGCAGGCGTTCAGCAAGCAGACGGTGCCGGAGGTGGGGCAGCTGGTCCACGACCTGCGCGAAACGGCGCAGTCGCTGTCGTCGATCGCCAACAAGGTCGACCAGCAAGGGGTGACGTCGCTAGTGGGCTCGCCCAAGCTGCCCGACTATAAGGGGAAGGGCAAGTGAGGACCCCTATGACCAAGACTCTTGCCGCCCTGCTGCCGCTCGCGGCGCTGTCCGGGTGCATCACGATCGGCGCGAAGCCGCCGCCGTCGCTGCTGACGCTGCACACCGCCGCGCAGGTGCCGGTCGGTCAGCGCCAGGTGTCGGCGACGGGGGCGGGGACGACCCGCTCGACGCTGTCGCTCGGCGGGCAGCCGGTCGGCAGCGTCACCAACGGGCCGATCGTGGGGTCGAGTTCGATCACCGTCTCCACCCCGACCGCGACGCAGGAGATCGCCACCGTCCGCGTGCCGGTGCAGTCGACCCCGACCAGCATCGCCTATATCAAGGGGGCGATATGGGTGGAGCCGCCCGCGCGCGCCTTTGCCCGCGTGCTGGGCGACACGCTGACTGCGCGCACCGGCCGCGTGGTGCTGAACCAGGCGCAGTCGTTCGAGACCGGCAGCGCCCAGCTGACCGGCGACCTGCGCCAGTTCGGCATCGACGCAGGGACCAACTCGGCGGTGGTGGTGTTCGACGCCGCGCTGCTCCGCACGAGCGGTGGCGGGATCGAGAAGCAGCGGTTCGAGGCGCGGGTGCCGATTGCGGCGATCGACCCGGCGAACGCTGGCATCGGCCTCAACGACGCGGCAAACCAGGTCGCG
>CAXSEO010000561.1:0-2287 GCA_964235525.1 uncultured Sphingomonas sp.
GCCCGCGACCTGCGGGTGGGCGCGATAGCGGCGCAGCGCTTCGGCCAGCGCCGCCTGGCGTTGCGCGGGGGTGAGCGCGGCGTCGACCCATACATCGCCGCGATCCTCCGCCCCGCGCAGCACCGCGCCGGGCAGCGACAGGTCGCGCCCGATCGCCGCGCCCATCGCCTTGGCGACCAGCGCCGCGTCCTCGCGCGCCTCCTCAGGGATGGCGTGCTGGTGGTCGCGCTCGGGCAGGTCGCGCCCGCCATGGTCGGCGGTCAGCACGACGAGATAGTCGGGCTGTTCCTTGTCGAGCAGCGCGAACAGCTTGCCGAGATCCTGGTCGAGCCGCGCGAGCTGGAGGCACATTTCCGGCCCCTGCGTCCCGTAGGAGTGGCCGACATAATCGGTCGCGGACGCGCCGATGATCAGCAGGTCGGTCGCCGCGCCGCGCCCGAGCCTCATCGACCGCGCTAGATCGCCCGCCAGCGCAAAGGTCGCGTCGTCGAGCTCGGGCGATGCCCCGAACGCCGCCGCCGCGTCCTTGCCGCCCGGGCGCGCGAACTGGCCCGTGCCGACCGTTGGTCCGTCCCCAGAACTCGCGACCGCGCGGACCTTGGTGGCGCAATAGGCGGAGAGCGGCATCGCGGGTTGCGCGGCGGCGAGCCGTTTCGCCGCGTCCGCGTTGACGATGGTCACCGCCGCCGGGGCAGCCCGTCCGTCATAGCTGACGAAATGGTCGCCCTTCCACCACCATAGCTCGTCGATGCGGTGGCCGCCCATCATGATCGCCGCGCGATCCTTGCCCGAGACGGAGACGACTCGGGTGGCGGGCGTGACCGCTTTCAGCATCTCGCCCAGCGTCGGGACGCGCAGGTGCCGGTCGGAGGCGGTGTAGCTCGACGAGTTGCTGCCAGGCGCGCGTTCGTCCTCGGCGCAATATACGACTTTGTCGGCGCGCCCGATCGACTGGTCGACCCACTTGTTGGCGATAATGCCGGTGTGCGCGGGGCGCATCCCGGTCAGGATGGTCGAGTGGCCGGGGCAGGTCTCGGTCGCGGCGTGGCTCTGATAGGCGGAGGGGAACACCGCGCCGTTCAGCAGCCGCGCGAAGCCGCCGTCGAAATGGTTGCGATACTCGGCGAACAAGTCGGCGGAGAACTGGTCGACCGAGATGACCACGATCAGCTTGGGCGGCGGCGCTTCTGCGATTTGCCCCTCAGAACCGTTCGGGCTGAGCTTGTCGAAGCGCTGTCTTTCTTCGGCCGCAGAAGGCAGCCCTTCGACAAGCTCAGGGCGAACGAAAGGGGGAGCAGGCGGCGGAGCCAAGGCCGCAGCGGCGAACGTGAGTGCCACGGGAGCTAAGGCGGCGAGGAGCGGCATGGGCAAGGCTTTCGTGCAACGCGCGTGTCGCCTCGCTATGGGCGGGGCATGACGGGACAGGCAAGCTGGCTGCGCGCGATTTGTTACGCGGTGATGATGCTCGCCGGGCTGAGTGCGCGCGCGCAGGCGCAAGCGCCGGGCGCGGGGCCGCATCTCGCGATGCGGCTGGTGGCCGAGGGCAGCGCGCGCGCGGGTGGCACGGTGACGCTGGCGATCGACACGCGGCCCTCGCCGGGCTGGCACGGCTATTGGCGCAACCCGGGCGATGCGGGGTTCCCGGCGTCGTTCAGGTGGACGCTGCCCGCCGGGGTGACAGCAGGGGAGCCCGCGTACCCGGTGCCCACGCCGTTGCTGATCGCCGGGCTGATGAACTATGTCTATGAGCGGCCCTATGCGGTGCTGGTCGACCTGCGCGTTCCGGCGAGGCTGGCGGCAGGGACGCGGCTCCCGGTCCGCCTGCATACCGATTACCTCGTCTGCTCGGCCACGGTCTGCGTCCCCGAACAGGCGGATCTCGCGACCGAGCTGACGATCGGCGACGGCGCGCCGACGCATCGCGCGGAGTTCGATGCGTGGCGGCGCGCGATCCCCAAGCCGCTCGGCGCGACCGCGACCTGGACAATCGACGGGAAGGGCGCGCGCGTCGCGATCCCGTACCCGGCGAACGCGCCGCTCGCGGATGCGTACCTGTTCCCGCTGACGACTGGCGCGCTCGACCTCGCCGCGCCGCAGCGGGTGACGCGCGACGGCGACCGGCTGCTGATTGAGACGCGGGCGGGGCAGGGCGCGCGCGGCGCGCTCGACGGCGTGCTGCGGGTAAGCGCGGGCCGAGCGCTGGCGGTCCACGCGCGTTATGGGGCGGTCGCGGGCGCGACCAGCGCGTGGGGCGCGGCGCTGGCGGCGTTCGCGCTCGCGGTGCTGG
>CAXSEO010000562.1:0-2282 GCA_964235525.1 uncultured Sphingomonas sp.
GTCCGCGAGCCGGCCCTCCCCGTCGACCCCGCGATACTCCTTCGCGATCTCGCTGACCGGCTTGACCGCGCCCCGCGCCGCGCTGCCGCCGCCCGACAGGCTGGAGCGTTCATGCTGAAGCAGCCGGGTGCCGATCTCCCACCCCTGCCCCTCGCGCCCGACGAGGTTTTCCTTGGGCACGCGGACGTCGGTGAAGAACGTCTCACAGAACGGAGAGAAGCCGGAGATGAGGTCGATCGGCTTCACCGTGACGCCCTCGGCGTGCATGTCGTCGAGCAGCAGAAAGCTGATTCCCGCGTGCTTCTGCGTCTTGTCCGTGCGGACCAGCATGAAGCACTTGTCCGCCCATTGCCCGCCGCTGGTCCAGGTCTTCTGCCCGTTGACGAGGTAGTGGTCGCCCCTGTCTTCCGCAAAACACTGAAGCGAGGCGAGGTCCGATCCCGCGCCCGGCTCCGAATAGCCCTGGCACCAGCGCACATTGCCCTGCGCGATGTCGGGAATGTAGCGCCGCTTCTGCTCCTCGGTACCATATTCGAGCAAAGTCGGGCCGAACATCATCACGCCCATGCCGCCAATCGGGTTGTACGCACCCGCGCGGCCAAGCTCTTCCGCCACCACCCGAGACTCGGCACGCGACAACCCGCCGCCGCCATATTCTCTGGGCCAGGTCGGGACGCCCCAACCCTTTTCGCCGGTCGCGACGCGCCAGGCGCGCTCGTCGACGGACTCTTCCGTCGGTCCCTCGACCGCCGACATGCCCGCATCCTTGCCGCGCAGCGACGCGGGGAAGTTCGCTTCGATCCACGCGCGCGCTTCGGCGCGAAACGCGTCGGTCGTGTCGGCGGGACGGTCGAGTTCGGCAGCGGTCGCCATCGGGAACACTCCGGTTCGAAGATTGGGTATGGCCGCGTCATGCCACGCTTTGTTCCCGACGCCAAGTCCCGCGCGCGCTTTGGAACTATCGCACGTTAGCGCTTTGGTGCATGCGCGCCGCGATGTTCTCGCACCGCGCTATCCCCATCGTGCTCGCCGCCGTGCTGGTCGACACGATCGGCTTCGGTATCGTCATGCCGGTGCTGCCATCCCTCATTACCCGACTCGCGCAGGTCGGCCTGCCGGAAGCGACGCGGATCGGCGGCTGGATGCTGGCGAGCTATTCGATAGCGCAGTTCTTCGCCGGGCCGGTGCTGGGCCAGCTCGGCGACCGCTACGGCCGTCGCCCGGTGCTGATCGCCTCCATGCTCACTTTCGCGTGCGATTATGCGGTGATGGCGCTCGCCCCCACGATCGGCTGGCTGTTTCTCGGCCGCGCGATCGCGGGGATCACCGGCTCGGTCACCGGCCCGGCGGGCGCGGTGATCGCCGACGTGTCGCCGCCGGAGAAGCGCGCCGCGACCTTCGGGCTGATCGGCGCGGCGTTCGGGGTCGGCTTCATTCTCGGCCCCGCGCTGGGCGGGCTCGCGTCGGGCTGGGGCGTGCGCGCGCCGTTCCTCGTCTCGGCGGGGCTCGCGGGAGTCAACGCGATCGTGATGCTGTTCCTGCTGCCCGAGACGCTGGTGCCGGAGAACCGCCGCGCATTCCGCTGGCGCGACGCGACGGTGGTGGGGTCGTTCCGCCCGCTGTTCGCGATGGGAGCCGGAGCCGCGCCGCTGCTGCTCGCCAACTTCCTGTGGCAGGTCGGCGGCGTGGTCTATCCGGCGGTGTGGGCGTTCTGGGCGACGATCCGGTTCGGGTGGACCCCGCGCACAATTGGCTGGTCGCTCGCCTGGGTCGGGATGCTGATGGCGCTGGTGCAGGTGACGCTGACCGCCCGGGTGGTGGCGCGGGTCGGCGAGCGCGGCGCGGCGGTGATCGGCCTGTCATGCGGAGCCGCCTGCTTGTTCGCCTATGCGTTCGCGACCGCCGGGTGGCAGGTCTATGCATTCTTTCTCGTTGGCTCACTGGCCGCGTTCGCCTGGCCGGCGATGAACGGGATGATGTCGCGCGCGGTCGACGCGACCCGGCAGGGCGCGCTGCAGGGCGGGATCGGCGCGATGAACAGCGTCGCCAGCGTGATCGGCCCGATCATCGCCACCCAGTCGCTGGCCTATGGCTCCGCGCGCGGGTTTGACGGCGGCGCGTTCCTGGTCGCGGGCACGCTGCTGGCCGCGTCGGCGTTGATCATCAGAACGCTGGTGGTGCCAACCCGACAGAACACCCCCTCCCCCGCGCTGGAGCCTGCCTGATGATCGACCTCCATTATTGGCCTACGCCCAATGGGCACAAAATCACGATGCTGCTGG
>CAXSEO010000563.1:0-2277 GCA_964235525.1 uncultured Sphingomonas sp.
CGACCCGCAGGCCTGGCTCGCTGACGTCCTTGCCCGCATCGCCGACACGCCCCAGAACCGGCTCGACGAGCTGTTGCCCTGGAACTGGCAGCCGCCCGCCGTCCTGCTCAGGGCAGCATAGCAACGGCCCTCACCGGAGGCTTACTTTTGCGGCGGCCTTTGTCAGCGAGCACCGCGTCAAGCGCGAGCAGGTTGCCGTGTATATCGGCTATGGCCGCGATCGTTATTTGGCATTGTACAATTGCAAGGTGGAGAGCGGAAGCACCGGCTGCATCCCACGGCCTCGCGCCTGGCCTCGACGGGAATGTCCGTCAAAAAAAGGCACGGTGAGAGTCCATCGGGCTGTACTCGGCCGATCTCACCTTCTTCCGGAATACCCAGAGGGACCAAGGTGCTCGAAGTGCTTCCGCCGATGACGGATACCCCAAGGAACGCCGAGACTTCGGGGAAGAAGCTGTCGACCGCCAAGATCGCCGCAGTCACGCTCAAGGCACTAGCGCGTCGACGGCCGATGGCCCTACCCGGCCAAGTCAGAGTCCTTCCCACACTTTCGCGGATAGCGCCAAGCGTGATCAAGCGTGTGGTTGGCGCGAATTGACGGTAGGCCAGCCAGATCCGACCTTTTATGACGGGTTGACTTACGCCGTCAAAGCTCGTGCCGGCGAGCAGCCTCAGTGATCATCCGGGTAGTCGTCCTAAGGTGCTCGACAGTCGTGTCGATCAAAGCGGTGATGTCGCGCGCCAGGGCAAGCCGCGCGATGTTGCGGTGTTCGCCCTCGACATCGCGGACGGTTTCGACATGTCCCGACAGTCCGCGATACCGCTCCGACTGTTCATAAAGTTGCGAATGTAGGGAGAGCAGCCGGCGGCCGCCGGCGGCAGCAACGAGCGTGGCGTGAAAATTCGCATGAGCTAGAACCCAATCCGGTGCCGGGGCTTGTTCGCCGACCATCCTCATCGGCGTGGATCGCAGGCGATGCTCAGCCGCGATCAGGCCGGCTTCCCATTCCACGTCGCCCCGTTCAGCGGAGCGCCGCAACGCGACCGCTTCGACCTCGCACCGCAAGTCGGTGAGATCCTCCAGATCCCTGATCGAAAGGGGTGTGACCGTGAACCCGCGCTGGTCGCGCGCCGCCACCAGCTGCTCGGGGACTAGGCGCGAGAGCGCCTCTCGCACCGCTCCGGGACTGACGCCAAGCTCGTCAGCCAAATCCTGGATCTTCAGCTTCTTGTTGGGCCTATGTTTGCCGGACAGGATGTCGCGCCGTACGACCTCGTAGACCTGGGCAGCTTGGCTCCGGCGTGCCGTCAACTGGCCGGTCAAGAGGTCAGAGAGAGGCAGCATCCAGATTCAAGCTCCAATCTTGCTGTCGTTTCGCACGGCTCCCGGCGGGACGCTACCGACCAACTGCACGGGCGAGTGGACGAGCGCGTAGAGGAGCCTCCTTGTCATTTATGCGGCAGACACCATGCCGCACGGCGCACTCATGTGTCACGCCGGGCTAGCTGGGTTTGCGACGCCCACGGCTTTGCTGAGAACAGGCAGCCACGCACCGCCGCGCCACGCTACGTGCTGATCGGGACGCACCAGCGCCAGCGTGGCCCCGTACAGTGCCTGAACAGGAACGCCCTCGGGCCGGACCACGTTTAGAGGAACGCCAAGCTGTCGCGCATCGCGCTCTGCCAGTTCGACGGCCGAAGCGTCGGCTTCCGGGGCTACGACTAGCGCTAGCCCCTGTCCGAACAGATCGTACAGCGAGCGCCCGTCCGGCAACCATGCGTGCGGCGCGAGGCAGCCGGGACGCGCGCAGGGAGAATAATGCTGACCATCGTGATCGGGCGCAGGCGTATCCTCCGCTTCGATCAGTGGCGAATCCACGTAACACAGACCCAATACGGTGCCCAGCGTGTGGAACTCGCGGCCCTTGCTCGCCTGCACGCCGGCACCCACCTTGGTACGAATCGCGTCGCCTTGCGGTGTGTCGTCCTCGATCTCAGGTGGAGGCGGCGCGACGTAGATCGCGTAGTTTGCCATCGCCTCCTCGATCACGGCCCGATGAACTGGGCGCCGCTCCGCTTCGTAGCTGGGCACTAGGCCGGGTCCGCCCCAACCCTGAAGCGTGGCGGCGATCTTCCACCCGAGGTCGACGCCGTCCCCCACCCCCATATTCATCCCATAGCCGCCCGCAGGTGGATGAAGATGACAGGCGTCGCCCGCCAGCACGATGCGCCGGTCGGCGTAGCGATCCGCGAGCAGCTCGCTCGCGGTCCACGTAT
>CAXSEO010000564.1:0-2276 GCA_964235525.1 uncultured Sphingomonas sp.
GGGTGGCGGAGTCGGTCGCGGCGATGGCGAACCCGGTGATGATCCGCGGGCACACCGACTCGCTCGGCTATGGCGACCCGGCGGCGATGAACAACTGGATGCTGTCGTCCGCGCGCGCGGAGGCGACGCGGCGGCGGCTGGCGCTGGGCGGCATTCCCGAGGCGCGGTTCAACCGCATCGAGGGCGTCGCCGACCGCGAGCCGATGATCGCCCGCGACCCGAGCGACCCGCGCAACCGGCGGGTGGCGATCACGCTGCTGTACCGGGCGGGAACATTCGGGCGATAGATTACGCCGCCCGCGCCACCGCCGCGTGTTTGTCCGCCCGCCGTCGCCCCATCAGCATGCCCCGCTCCAGCCTGATGCACAGCGCGGCGTAATAGTCGGCGAGGAAGCCCGCGTCGTCGCCGTCATCGGCGAGCCCGGCCTTGCGGCGGATCGCGGCGGCGACCACCGCCATCGACTCGCGCCGGTCGCCCCGCAGCACCTCCTCCAGCGTCTGCAGCTCATACTCGCCGTACAGCGCCAGCGCCGCCTCGCTGAACTGGCGCCGCTGGACCGGCGCGTCCGCGACCAGGTCCGCGCCGAGCCGGGTGCGGCCCGCGCGCACCACCCAGGTGCCCGCGATCAGGTCGCCGACCCGCAGCCGATCGCGGTTGAACAGCGGGAAGAACAGGAAGATGCCGCTCCACCCCAGCGCGAACAGGGTCAGGAACGTGTCCGCGAGCCCCCGCGAAGCCGCATAGCCGAGGAACGACAGCGGCAGGAAGATCTCCACCTCGCGCATCGCGTTGCGCGCCACCACCGCCCCGCCGGACAATCGCGCTCCGTCGCGCGCGACCACGCGCAGGCCCGCGACGCGCTTGCCCGGGGTCGCGCCGCGCCCGCCCATCTCCCACAGGATGAACCAGCCGTTCCTGAGCGCGAACGCGCCGAGCAGCCACAGGATCTCCAGCACCTGCGCCTTGCCGCCGCGCAGCAGGTACACGACCGCGACCGTCACCGCGACCAGCAGCGCGAGCTCGATCGTCGTGTCGAGCAGGAACGCGCCCGCACGCGCGCCCGCGCTGCCGAGCTCGAGCTGCAGGTCGACGCCCTCGGGCGTGACGAACCGGCGGCGGCGGGTTCTAGGCGGACGCATGGCCAAGGTCCTCTGGCCACTTCCTCGGCCAGTAGAAATACAGCAGCCACCCCGCCAGCATCGCCAGCCCGATCGCGTAGCGCGCGCCGTCCGACGTGATGGTCTGTCGCCCTATCCCCTCCAGCATCCCCGCGACGCTGAGCATCACCACCGTCCCCGCCATCGCCACCGCCGCCGAGCGCCCCGCCGCGACCGCCGCGTCCATCCGCGCCCGCCGCCCGGGAAAGGCTATCGCGGTGCCGATGCGGAACCCCGCCGCGCCCGACAAGGTGATCGCGAACAGCTCGGTGGTGCCGTGGATCATCAGCCAGCCGACGACATTGAAGGTCAGCCCCTGGGCCGCGAACACCGCCACGAACGCGCCGAGCGAGAGTCCGTTGTAGGTGATCAGCAGCGCGGTCGGCAGCGCGAACGCAAAGCCGAGCGCGAACGAGAAGATCGCGATCTGCGCGTTGTGCTGGAACAGATAGGTGGCGAAGGTCGCGAGCCCGTCACCATGCCCGCCGCCGTACAGCGTCGAGCGGAGGAACGCGGCGGACGCGCTCGGATCGCGGCCGTCCGCCATGCCCTCGGGGGTGATGAGGTAGAACCAGCTCGGGTCGTGGCGCACCAGCGTATAGGCGGCGAACGTGCCGGCCACGCCGAGCAGCAAGGACACCAGCGTCTCGCGCCACAGCGCCTGGATCGCGCGCGGCCAGCCGACCGCGAAGAAGCGCTTGAGCTGACCCCAGGCGGAGGTCTGGACGCCGTAGATCTGGAAATAGGCGCGGGTGCACAGCTGTTCGAGATAGGCGATCAGCGCGCGGTCGAGCGAGGTCTCGCGCGCGACCGACAATGAGGAGAGCGTGGTGCGGTAGAGCGAGGGCAGCGCGAGCAGGTCGTCATCGTCGAGCACGCGGACGGAGCGCCGCTCGATGCGGGTGACCAGCCGGTCGAGCCGCTCCCAGTCCGGCGTATGCGCGGCGCGGAAGCGGGTGGCGGCGGTGGTGGAGGAAGTGAGCGCGGTCATGGCGGAGGCGGGACTGTGCGCGAAGCGGGCGCGGAGGGGAAGGGGGTGCTCGGGACCGAACCGCTAGAGATTGGGGTCGGTCCCTTCGCCGGGACAGCGCTCGGTTGGGCTATGCGGACCGGGAAGC
>CAXSEO010000565.1:0-2266 GCA_964235525.1 uncultured Sphingomonas sp.
CGTCGCTGATCAGCGCGAGCGTGGCCACGAGGAGGAACAGGACGGATCGGGTGCCTAGCTTCTGGCCGTCGACGACGGCGTCGAGATCGAGAACGGTCGCGCCGGGCATATGCTCTCCCACTTTATGCTTTGTCCGCCGTCCTAGGCGATGCGGCGGAGATGGGGAGAGGCGTATAGCCGCGCAGTGATGCTCGCGCGGTATCGTCGCTTCCAAACCGCGCCCTTGCCGAACGGCGCGGGCGGGGCCTAGTCGCGACGGCGATACTGCGCCGCAACCTGTTTGCGCGGCCACAATACCAGGAGATACCGTGGACCACCCGGACGCGATCACGCAGCTCCAGCCCGCGACCACGCCGCACCCCGCGCGCAAGATCGACATTCACAACCATGTGATGCCCGCCGGCTATCTCGACCTCGTCCAGCGGCGGTACAAGGACCCCGGCATGGTCAAGCGGCTGACCAGCATCCGCCTGCTCTGGGACATGGAGGCGCGGGTCGCGATGCTTGGTCAATGGCCCGAGCTGCAGCAGATCATTTCGCTGTCCGCCCCGCCGCCCGAACTGCTCGGCGGCCCGGACGAGTCGCCGGAGGCCGCGCGCGTCGGCAATGACGGGTTGGCCGAGATCTGCCGCACGTGGCCGGACAAGTTCCCCAACTTCGTCGCCGCGCTGCCGATGAACAACGTGCCCGCGGCCTTGGCGGAGATGGACCGCGCGATCGGCCAACTCGGCGCGTGCGGGGTGATGGTGATGACCAATGTCGGCGGCCGCCCGCTCGACGACCCGGAGTTCCTGCCCGTCTTCGAGCAGGCGACGCACCGGCATGGCGTGCCGATCTGGATGCATCCGATCCGTCCGGCCGGGTTCAGCGACTACGCCGCCGAGCCGAAGTCGCGCTACGAGATTTGGCAGGTGATGGGCTGGCCATACGAGACCACGGCGGCGATGGCGCGGATGGTATTCTCCGGCATGTTCGACCGGGTGCCCGGCCTCCGCATTCTCACGCATCATTGCGGAGGGATGCTGCCCTATTTCAGCGGTCGGGCGGAGACGCTGTGGACGCAGCTCGGCTCGCGGACCAGCGACGAGGATTACAGCCAGGTGCTGAGCGGGCTGGAGAAGCCGTTCATGGACTATTTCCGCGACTTCTACGGCGACACCGTGCTCGGCGGATCGGCTAGCGCGCTGCGGTGCGGGCTCGACTTTTTCGGGGCGGACAAGGTGGTGTTTGCGAGCGACTGCCCCTTCGATCCCGAGGGCGGCGAGATGTTCATCCGCGAGGGTATCCGCTCGATTGAGAGCCTCGGCCTCGACGACGCAACACGCGCGAAGATCTATTTCGGCAACGCCGAGCGGTTGCTGAACCAGTCTGCCCGGAGCTAGTCCGGGCAGCTGTAACGTCCTGTAACAGCGGAGAAACAGTAGAGAACCTTACGAGTGATCGACCCGAGCGGTAGCGAGCCTGCCGGTCTGCGGTTTCGAGTCTGTTCACGCCTTGCAGTCTTCGCCTCTCTCTGGCGCGATCTTGTTCGCCGCCGCCCCTGCGTCCGGCCAAGCGAGTCCGTCAAGCCAAGCGGACGCGCCGACTCGCGACATCGTAGTGATCGCCTCGCGCCTCGACCTGCTCGGGCAGGCGACGGAGATGGCGCTCCGCCCCGTCTTCCGTCCCGGCGAGCTGTTCGCGCCGTCCAGGCCGGGTTGCAGCCGTCGGCAGGGCGTCGAGGTGTCGGGCCAGTATCATCCGTTCCGCTGGCTGGAGCTGAACGCCGGTCTCGCCTTTTCCAAGCCGTGCCACCGCAGCAACGCCTTGGCTGCTTTTGGGCTCGTCGGCCCCTGTATCGCCGACGCGCCCAACTTCATCTATTCGGCGGGCATCCTCATCGACAGTCTCGGCCGCTGGTCGGGCAGCCTGATCTGGCGTCGGCTGGGCACACATCCGCTGGCCGATGGCGAAGCCTACCCGACCGACCTGGGCTTCAGCGAGTGGAACCTGAATGTGGGCTACGACCTGCCGCACGGCCTGCAGCTGGGACTGGGCGTGTTCACTCTGTTCAACAGCCGTGACGATGCATTCGACTATTACTATACCTTGCGCCTGCCCGGCGAGCACGCCGCGGGCGTCACGGACTTTCAGGTCCATCCGCTCGAGCCGCGCTCGGCCCGCTTCACGCTCAAGGTGACCCTGTGATGCCGAGCGCGCGCAATGTCCTGTGGCTGGCGGCGCTGCTGCTGGCGGTCGCAATCGCGGGCACGTTGGTCGTGCACGG
>CAXSEO010000566.1:0-2256 GCA_964235525.1 uncultured Sphingomonas sp.
GATCGGGTTCAACAGCCGCTATCTGCTCGACATTCTGGGCCAGATCGAGGGCGACACGGTGGAGGTGCATCTGGCGGACGCCGCTGCGCCGACGCTGATCCGTGAGAACGACAGGGCGGCGGCACTGTACGTGCTGATGCCGATGCGAGTCTGAGCGAGGCGCACGAGCACCGCTTGCGCGCCGGTGCGCGAAACGCACGCGAAAGACCGGGCGGCGGGTCGCGTGAGCGAACCCGTTCGACGTCACGGGATTTACTCCCGTGACGCCCGCGCGCAAACCGCCGCTTCCGAGCATAAGCGACGAGGTCAGTCATGGACGCGATCAGGCACGACGAGCGCGACTTCAATCTTGGACGCGCGCTGGACGAGGTAGAGAGCGGCGCGACGGTGGAGATCACGCGCGACGGTCGTCCCGTTGCGACGTTGAGGCCGCTCGCGCCCGACCCGCCGCCGCAAGCCACCGGGCTGTCGCCGCATGAGCAGTGGTTGGCCGCGGGCGTGGATTGGGACGAGATCGCCCGGTTCGCTGCGACGCTCCCTTATGATCCGACGAACTCCGTCGAGGAGATGCGGCGGGAAGCCCGGTATTGACGATCTACTGCGACGCTTCGGTGATCGTGTCCGCGCTCACCGCCGAACCGTTCAGTCTCGTCGCGAGGAGTTGGCTCGACGATCAACCACGCGCTGACCTGGCGTATAGCGGCTGGACCACGGCGGAGATCGCCAGCGCCTTGGCACGCAAGCAACGCTCGGGGCATCTTGACGATGCCGGTCGTGCGCGAGCGTGGGCCGTCTGGCCGGATGTGTCGCGCGCTATGGCATCGGCTGAAGTGCTGTCCGCCGATTTAACGCTCGTGGCCAAGCTGGTTGATAGCGGGCCGGGCCTGCGCGCGGGCGACGCGCTGCATTTGGCCATAGTACTTCGCCTTGGGTTCACCGTGGCCACCTTCGACCGCGATCTGGCCGCTGCTGCGCGGGCCGAAGGCGTGACGGTCGCGCTCGGTCCGCCCGCGGCTTGACTCCCGCGCGACCGCAGCTATTGACACTTCTGTCAGTAAGGAGCCTTCGCGATGCCCGATCCCGCCCTGCCCGACCTCTATACCCGCGACTATCGCACCGCCTTCGCCGCGCTCCACAAGCTGCTGTCCGACGGCGAGGACACGACGCAGGTGTTCCGCATCATGCGCTCGCTCAACGGATCGAGCACGCCCAAAGGGTATCACAAGCTGGTTGACCGGCCGGGCGGCGGACGGCTCGCCTATGAGCGGGTCGAGCTCGCCGAGCGCTTCTCCGAACCAGCGTTCGTCGCGTCGTTCGCGCCCGGCACGGTGGGCGCGGCGTATCGCGCGTGGCTGGAGGCGACCGGCTATTCGGCGCAGGGGCTGGCGGAGATCAGCAACCTCGACAAGACCGCGCCGGTCCAGCACCCCTATGCCTGGTTCGGCCGCCGGACGCGCGACGTGCACGACGTGTGGCATGTGCTGACCGGCTATCGCGCGGACGAGACGATGGGCGAGGCGTGCCTGGTCGCGTTCTCCTACGCGCAGACCGGCGGGCTCGGCTGGGCGTGGATCGCGGTCGGCGCGGCGCTGAAGAGCATGAAGGTGACCGGCAACCGGCAGTTCGCGCGCGCGGTGTGGGAGGGCTATCGCCACGGCCGCGCGGCGGCGTGGCTGCTCGGCGAGGATTACGAGACGCTGATGCACGAACCGCTCGACACGGCGCGCGCGCGGCTCGGCATCCGCGAGCCGGTCGCCTACAAGCGCGCGCAGGCGGCGCTGGGCGAGGCGATGGCGTCGTACGCGACGAGAGGCAAGGTCGCGGCGGCGGCGTAAGGTCGCCAGTGCTCCTAGGTCTTAGTTGATCCCCGGCGAAGGCCAGGGAACTGTGCGTTTCAAGAGATCGGCATCCGTCCTACAGAGCCCCGGTGCTGTCCTGCCTCGTCCTCACCGACGTCCGCAACCACGCCGCGCTGACGCTCGCGCCGGGCGCGGGGTTTGTGGTGCTGACCGGGCCCAACGGCGCGGGCAAGACCAATGTGCTGGAGGCGGTGTCGCTACTCGCGCCGGGGCGCGGGCTGCGGCGCGCGCAGCTGTCGGCGGTGGCGCGGAGCGACGGGCCGGGCGGGTTCGGCGTCGCCGCGACGCTGGCGGACGGCACCGCGCTCGCGACCGGCGCGCGCGCGAACGCGCCCGCGCGGCGCGTGGTCAGGCTCAACGGCGCGCCCGCGCCCGCCGCCGCGCTGGCGGAGCGGGG
>CAXSEO010000567.1:0-2248 GCA_964235525.1 uncultured Sphingomonas sp.
CGGCCCTGGCGCTCGCACCCGCCGCCGCCACCTCTGCCGCGGCCTCTGGGCGACCGTCATACAGGACCTCGATGAGGCGTCGGAGGAACGGCTCGGTCAGCGCTGCCCCGTCGTCGGCGTTAGTCAGCAGCACCGCGCCGATCCCCGCATCGGGAAGCACATAGAAATTGCTGCGGAAGCCTTGCAGCGTGCCGCCATGGTCAACGACGTTCACGCCCCAGTCGGTCTCGTTGAATAGCCCCATGCCATAATACTTGTCCTCGCCGACCAGCACGCCGGGCTTGCGTCGCTCGAGAATGTTCCGCTCCGACACGATGCGCTTGCCCTCGGGCGTCACGCCCTTGCCTAATTCAAGCTGGACGTAGCGCGCCATGTCCGCGGCGCTCGACCAGGCACCGCCGGCCGGGCGGTAGGGGCGGACCGTCTCGTTGAAGGCATTGGACAGTTCTTCCACCCGACCGTCCACGTCGCGCCCGTACGGCCGCGCCCAGTCGCCCGTCATCGCCTTCGCATAGTCGAACCCCGAGTCCCGCATCTCCAGCGGCCCGAAGATGCGCTCCTGCATCGCCCGGTCGTACGCGGCCCCGAGTTCCATGTCGGGGTGAACGAGGTGTCCGCCGAGATAGCCCGCGGCGGAGGCCATCAGGTTGTTGTACTGGAAGATCTCGCCGAACCTGCTGGTCGGCTGCGTCGCCGCGAGCTGGCGAAAGGTGTCGATCGCGGGCTTGTCGGTCGGGGCCAGGATGAAGGCGAGGTCCTTGCGCGGCAGCCCCGTGCAGGCACACACCAGATGCCTGACCAGCGTCGCGCGCGTGGTTGCGTCGCCGCCCAACCGGAAGTCGGGATAGAGCTCGATGACCGGCTGATCCCAACGCAGCTTGCCCTGATCCGCAAGTATCGACAGCAGCAGCGTCGACATGCCTTTGGTGTTTGATGCAATCATGAAGCGCGTATGTGCGTCGACAGGCTCGGACGAGCCGAGGCGCTTCACGCCGACGCCGCCCTGCCAGACGACCTTGCCCCCGTCGATTAGCGCCACGCCCGCGCCCGGCACTTCGAGCTCGCGCAGCGATTGCTCCACGAAGGCGCGCATCAGCTCGACGCGGTCGGGAGTCAGCCGGTGCGCGGCGCGACCGGCGAAGTTCTCCCGTTGATAGCCGCCCGGCCGCGCGCTTTGTTCAAGAAGGCCAACCGCCGCCTGCCGCTTGTCCGACGTGCTCTGAGCCCCGTCGACGATCATCACCGTCCAGCCCGTCCCCTTGCGCATGGCCAGCGCGGAGGCGACCGCCTTGGCGTTGGGCGGGGTCTCGTACGCAAAGGCGACCCGCTCTTCCCAGCCCGACCGAGGTGCTTCCGGGCTGGCCAGCCGCTGCACTGGGCTCGCCCCCGATCGGTAGAGCGACCAGGCGCGGTCGGCCGCGGCTTGCGCGGTCCCCGTCGGTCCCACCTCCACGAAGGCGACGTGGAGGTCGCCCTCGGGCGCGGTGAACACCGTCGCCGGGCCGCGCGCCGTGACCGTCCAGCTCTTCGGCTGGACGTAGGTGACGCCGCTTGCCGTCTTGCCGGGCGCATCCGCCGCTAGGGATGTTTGCGCCTGCGCCATTGAAGGAAGTGACACGCAGGCGAGCGTGAGGGCGATCAGCCGGATCATGATCGGTCTCCGAGACAGGTGCAGATGGGATCGCGCCCGGCCTAGCGCGCGGCGGCCAGGTTGAGATGGCGGTCGAGGTAAGCGTCGGTGGCGTGGAACAGCGTCAGCCACGAGGAATAGCGGTTGAGGTCGTGAACCTCGTTCGGGATCATGATCGTGTCGTGCTCCACGCCGTGCGCGCGCAGATCCTGAACGAGCTCGGTCGATTGCGCGAAGTTCACGTTGCGGTCGTCGTCGGCGTGGACGACCAGCACCGGCGAGCGCCACCGGTCGATCGTGGCAATGGGCGAGGACGTGCGGGCGCGCTTTACTGCATCGGGGTCCGACAGAGCCGCGCCGTAGTTCTCCAGCAGGCCGCCCCAATCATAAACGCCTGCGTAATCGACCCCGACCGCGACCTGGTCCGACGCGCGGGCCAGCGCCAGCGCGGTCATCAGCCCGCCATAGCTGCCGCCCCACACGCCGATGCGCTTCGCATCCACGTCGGAGCGGCTCTGGAGGTAGGAGAGCGCGCCGAAGATGTCGTTGACCTCGCTGCCACCGCCCGCGCCAAAGTCGTTCGCCTCGCGGAAGTTTAGCCCGTAGCCGATGCCGCCG
>CAXSEO010000568.1:0-2247 GCA_964235525.1 uncultured Sphingomonas sp.
CTGGTCGAGAGTCGCCAGCACAGCCCTGACGGCATCTTGCCGGTGTGGCAGTTCGCCGGACGCGAGACCTGGACGATGATCGGCTATCATGCCGCGCCCGTGATCGCCGACGCCTATCTCAAGGGCATCCGCGGCTTCGACGCCGACGCTGCGCTCGACGCGATGGTCGCGAGCGCCACCCACGCCTCCTATGGCGGGCTTGGCGAGTATATGGCGCGCGGCTATGTGCCGATCGACAAGGAACCCGAGGCCGCCTCCAAGACCGTCGAATACGCTTATGACGACTGGACGATCGCGCGGATGGCGCAGGCGATGGGGCGCACCGATGTCGCCGACCGCTTCGAGAAGCGCGCGGGCAACTGGCGCAACAGCTTCGACGCAAAAACCGGCTGGCTGCGCGCGCGGTTGTCGACCGGCGCCTTCCGCACGCCGTTCGATCCGGCCGCGATCAACTACGGCTCCGACTATACGGAGGGCAATGCGTGGCAATATAGCTGGTTCATGCCGCAGGACGAGGCCGGATTGATCCGTCTGCTCGGCGGTGATGCCAAGGCCGTCGCCAAGCTCGACGCGATGTTCGACTACGACACCTCCAAGCTGGACTACAGCCATGCGGAGGACATCGCGGGGCTGATCGGGCAATATATTCACGGCAACGAGCCGAGCCACCACGTGGCGTACCTCTACGATTTCGCCGGCGCGCCGTGGCGCACGCAGGAGCGGCTCGGACAGATCGTCGCGTCGCAATACAAGCCCACCCCCGACGGGCTCGCGGGCAACGACGACCTGGGGCAGATGTCCGCGTGGCTGGTGTTCACCGCACTCGGCTTCTATCCGGTCGCGCCCGGATCGAACGAGTACGTGATCGGCCGTCCGTTCGTGGACCGGGCCGTCCTGAACCTGCCCAATGGCAAGCGTTTCGTCGTGGTCACCGACGGGCTGTCCGCCACCAATCGGTACGTGACGGCGATCACGCTCAATGGCGTCCCGCTGAAGCGCAGCTATGTGGAGGACCAGGAGCTTAGATCCGGTGGTGAAATGCGGTTCACGATGGGCGCTTCGCCGAACAAGCTTTGGGCAACCCGCAACACGGCGCGACCGTTTTCGATTTCGACGGGTGTGCAAGCCAAGTGAGGTCTACTCAATAAGCCGGCTAGGGCGTCGTCTCCGCCGCAAAGACGCCTGATGGTCTATGTCAGAACAGCGGCGCTGCCATTGTCAGAAGGTTGTCAATGAAGCGGCGCGGCAGCGACCGCTCCGCGACGCCGCCGTGATCGACCTCGATCGCGTCGGCCAGCCAACGGCGTTGGTGATCACTCACTTCCGCCGCGAGGGCGACGGACTCGAACAACACGTTGTTCTCGAAATTGAGATCGAGACTGCGGCGGTCCATGTTGGCGGAGCCGACGAGCGCCAGCGCGTCGTCGACGACCAACGTCTTGGCATGCAGCAGGCCGCCGCGGAACTCGTGGATATGCACACCCGCCCGGGCCAGAACGGGATAATAGGCGCGGCTGATGGCACCGACGATCCGACTGTCGTTTTGTTGGGGAAAGACAATAGTGAGCTGGATGCCGCGACGTGCGGCCGCCACGATCGCGTCGAGCAGCGGTGGGTCTGGTGCGAAATAGGGAGTGGTGATGACGGCACGCTCGCGCGCGGCGGCCAGCACGGCGACGAAGATGTCGGTCATCGTCGCATGCGGCGACAGCGGCCCCGTCCCGACCGCGATCGCCGCAAACCCGTCCGGTCGCGATACGGGAGGGGCGATGGCCAGCACAGGCCGCATGTCCTCGCCGGTTTCCGCCATCCATGCCGAGGCGAAGATCAGCTCGGCCTGGCGCGCGATCGGTCCCTCGTAACGGATGAGGATGTCGACCCATGGCGCGAACTTGCGCTTGGGGAGAAACGCGGGATCGGCGCAGTTCTGACTGCCGCACCACGTGATCCCGCCGTCGACAACGATGATCTTGCGATGATTGCGCAGGTCGGTGCGGTGGCCAGCGAGGAAGCCGAGACCGAACGGGACCGGGAGCGACGCGTACATGCGTGCCCCCGCCTCGCGCATCGCTTGCCAGTGGCGAGAGCGGATGAGCGCGCGCGAGCCGATCGCGTCGGCAACGATGCGGCACACGACGCCGCGCCCGGCGGCGCGGCAGACCGCGTCGACGACCTTGGTGCCGTTGTTGTCGCCGAGCCAGATGTAAAAGGAGAGATGGACCGTCCGCGTCGCGGCATCGATATCCG
>CAXSEO010000569.1:0-2242 GCA_964235525.1 uncultured Sphingomonas sp.
GACTGGACCCCGGCCTTCGCCGGGGAACACCCTTTCCTTGCTGACCGTATACTCTGTTCCCCGGCGAAGGCCGGGGCCCAGTCACGCCGGCCGTTGAGGTAGCGCTCCGACCTCGCCAGCATCTGCCATCGTGACTGGATTCCGGCCTTCGCCAGGGAACCGTGGCAGAACGATCAGAACGCAGTCTTACGAACTCAGCGGTTCACCTCCACCACCGCTTCGCCTACCACCGCCCCATGACAGACCTCGCGATCCTGTACGAGCACCCCGACTGGTTCCGTCCGCTGTTCGCCGCGCTCGACCGGCGCGGGGTGGACTATGTCAAGCTCACCCCGGACGGCGCGTGGGACCCGGCCGACCCCGCGCCCCCCGCCCGCACGGTGTTGAACCGGATCGCGATGTCGAGCTTCCTGCGCGCGGACGAGCACCCGATCTTCCACGTCGCCTCGTTCCTCTTTCATCTGGAGCGCGAGGGGGTCGATGTGATCAACGGGTCCCACGTTTTCGGGATCGACTCCTCCAAGGCCCGGCAGCTATCACTGCTGAGTTCACTCGGCTTCGCGATCCCGGCGACCCGCGTCGTCCACCGCGCCGCCGACGTGCCCGCCGCAGCGGAGGCGGTCGGCTTTCCGCTGGTGGTCAAGGCGAACATCGGCGGCTCGGGCGCGGGGATCGCGCGGTTCGACAACATGGCGGAGCTGCGCTGGGCGGTGGCGGAACGCCAGCTTCCCACCAGCATCGACCACGTTCTCCTGGTGCAGGATTACGTCCCCGCGCGTGGCGGCACGATCACCCGCATCGAGACGCTCAACTCCGACTATCTTTACGCGATCGAGGTGGCGGGCGGCGGCGCGTTCGACCTCTGCCCCGCCGACGCCTGTGTCGAGGGGAGCGGCATCAGCATGGCGACCGTGCAGCCCGCGCCCGCGTTGGTGGACGCGGCCGAGCGCATCGCCTTCGCGATGGGTCTGGACGTCGGCGGCGTGGAAGTGATGATCGATGACCGCGACGGCGTCGCGCGGTTCTACGACATCAACGCCCTGTCCAATTTCGTCGCCAGGCCGCTTGAAACGCTCGGCTGGGACCCGCACGACCGGCTCGTGGATTATCTCGTGCGAAGGATCGAGGCCGCGCGATGAGATATGGCTATTGGATGCCCGTGTTCGGCGGCTGGCTCCGCAACGTGCCGGACGAGGGCATGGCGGCGACGTGGGAGTACGCCAAGAAGCTGACGCTCGACGCCGAACGCTGGGGCTACGACCTGACGCTGATCGCCGAGCTCAACCTCAACGACATCAAGGGCGTGCAGACGCCCGCGCTCGACGCCTGGAGCACTGCCGCCGCGCTCGCCGCCGTGACGGAGACCACCGAGCTGATGGTCGCGGTGCGCCCGAGCTTTCACCACCCGGCGCTGTTCGCCAAGGCGGCCGCCAACATCGACCAAATCTCGGGCGGCCGTCTCGCGCTCAACGTCGTGTCGAGCTGGTGGGCGGACGAGGCGAAGCAATACGGCCTGCAGTTCGACCAGCATGACGACCGCTACGCGCGCACCTCCGAATGGCTGCGCGTCGTCGAGGGCCTGTGGACGGAACAGCGGTTCAGCTTCACCGGTCAGTTCTATCGCACCGAGCAGGCGATCTGCGCGCCCAAGCCCGCACACCACCCGGTCATCTACGCGGGCGGGGAGAGCGACAAGGCCAAGGCGATGATCGCCGCGCAATGCGACGCCTATGTCATGCACGGCGACCCCGCCGAGGCGATCCGCCCCAAGATCGCCGACATGCGCGAGCGGCGCGAGGCGCTCGGCAAGCCCGCGATGACCTACGGCATGGCCGCCTACGCGATCGTCCGCGACAGCGAGGCGGAAGCGCGGCGTGAGCTGGAGCGGATCACGACCGTCAACGAACTGCCCGCGGGCTATGCGAACTTCGACCAGTGGTTGTCGGGCACGCAGCTCGAGCGCGAGTTGAAGGTCCAGGAGTACTCGGTGTCGAACCGCGGCCTGCGTCCCAACCTCGTCGGCACGCCCGAGCAACTGCGCGAGCGCGTCGAGGAGTACGCGGCGGCGGGGCTCGACCTGCTGCTGCTCCAGATGAGCCCGCAGGCGGAGGAGATGGAGCGCTTCGCAGCGCAAGTGATGGGGCAATCTCCCTCTCCCCACGGCGTGGGGAGAGGGTAGGGGAGAGGGGAAGCGCGGGCTGCGGGCGGTATGCGTACTTCCCCTCTCCCCGGCCCTCTCCCC
>CAXSEO010000570.1:0-2237 GCA_964235525.1 uncultured Sphingomonas sp.
CTTGCGCTTGCGGTCGATGCGCACGTAGCACAGGTCCTTGCTGTCGAACTCGAAGTCGAGCCAGCTGCCGCGGTAGGGGATGACGCGGGCGGTGAACAGGAACTTGCCGCTGCTGTGCGTCTTGCCCTTGTCGTGGTCGAAGAACACGCCGGGCGAGCGGTGCATCTGGCTGACGATGACGCGCTCGGTGCCGTTGATGATGAAGGTGCCGTTGTCCGTCATCAGGGGCATGTCGCCCATGTAGACGGGCTGCTCCTTGATGTCGCGAATCGAGCGCGCGCCGGTGTCCTCGTCGAGGTCCCACACGATCAGGCGCAGCACCACCTTGAGCGGGGCAGCGAAGGTCATGCCGCGCTGGATGCACTCCTCGACATCATACTTGGGCTCCTCCAGCTCGTAGTGCACGAACTCCAGGCGGCCGCGGCCGGCGAAGTCGTCGATCGGGAACACCGAGCGGAACACCTCCTGCAGCCCGGTCTGGGTGCGGCTGTCCGGCGCCACGTTCATCTGCAGGAACGCCTCGTAGCTGGAGCGCTGCACGTCGATGAGGTTGGGCATCGGTGCGACCTCGGGGATGCGCCCGAAGCTCTTGCGGATGCGCTTCTGCGCGGTGAACGATCTGGAAATGGCGTTCATGCTATCGTGGTGCCCCATCGTTCCTGCGTTCCCGCGCGAGTGCGGGAAGGCGTGATGCACGCGGCCTGCAATCCCTGGCCGCCCGGGTTCGCTCCGGAGCGCGGCGCACACGACCCCGGCAGATCGGCCGGGGTCGAGTGGCCACAACGAGAAAGCGGGCGGGAACCGACTTCGATTCCCACCCCGCCCAGTCCCGGATCACGCGGCGCAGCGCCGCGTGCAGTTCGCTCTAGCGTCTCACTTGATCTCGACAGCGGCGCCCTGATCCTCAAGCTGCTTCTTCAGCTTCGCGGCCTCGTCCTTGTTCACGCCTTCCTTCACGGTCTTCGGCGCGCCCTCGACCAGATCCTTAGCCTCCTTCAGGCCGAGACCCGTGATGGTGCGGATCTCCTTGATCACGTTGATCTTCTTCTCGCCGGCCTTGGCCAGGATCACCGTGAACTCGGTCTGCTCCTCCACCGGGGCGGCGGCAGCCCCGCCACCCGCCGGAGCGGCTGCCGCGGCAGCCGGAGCGGCCGCGGAGACGCCCCACTTCTCTTCCAGCATCTTCGACAGCTCGGCCGCCTCGAGGACGGTCAGCGCCGACAGGTCGTCCACGATCTTCGCAAGATCAGCCATTGTTCAGCATCCCTACATTAGTCTCTGGTCTGTTTCATGCAAGGCCGGCTTGCGGCCCCACGCTCAATCGAGGCGAAAGGTCAAGCGGCTTCTGCGGCCGGTCTCTCCGGGGCAACCTCCGGCGCGCCGTCGGGAGCGCCCTCAGGCTCCCCGCCAGGCTCGTCCGTCGGCTCGCCGTCCTTCCTGGAGTAGGCACCAATCACCCGCGCCACGCCCGCGGCCGGCGCTGCGATCACGGCGGCGATCCGGGTGGCGGGGGTCTGGATCATCCCCACCAGCCTGGCGCGCAGCGCGTCGAGCGACGGCAGCTCGGCGAGCGCCCTGATCCCGTCCGCATCCAGCGTCTGGGAGCCGAGCGCGCCGCCGAGCAGCACGAGCTTGTCGTTGGTCTTGGCGTAGTCCACGGCCGCCTTAGCCACCGCCACCGGGTCCTTCGCCCACGCGAGCGCGGTCGGTCCCTTCAGCAGCGGCGCGATGCCGGCGAACGAAGTGCCCTCCAGGGCGAGGACGGCCAGCCGGTTCTTCGCGACCTTGAAAGTCGCCCCCGCCGCCCGCATCCGCTGCCGTAGCACCGTCACCTCGGCCACCGTCAACCCCTTGTTCTGGGTGACGACGACCATCGACGTGTCCGCGAAAACGGTGGCGAGCGTCGAGACGAACTCCCGCTTCTCCGTACGGTCCAAATCCCGTCTCCATCGTGGCCCGGGCGCGGGCAAGCCGCGCCGGGCCTGGTTGCCCGTGGGTCGCGCATTCCCGCGCGGCCCGGTTCGCCTGTCCAGTCAAGGCGGAACCGCCAACCATCCTCAGGGTCGCGACCCCGCCATGGGCGGGACCGCGAGCCGAATTCCGTGTGGCACCCCGTCTCCCGCGCGCGGACCTTTGGGGTCCTTTACCGCCGACCGGCCCTGGGGCTGGACGGCGACGTGCGGTCTCGGACAGGTTCGGGGCAGGCAAAGCTGTGCCGCCCCTGGCCGTCACCCCCT
>CAXSEO010000571.1:0-2235 GCA_964235525.1 uncultured Sphingomonas sp.
CTGATTTTAGCGATCGACTACTTACCCCGGCGGGCAGTCCCGCTTGTTGCGGCGGCATCGTTCGCCATAGCCGTAGCTTCGTTTTACCTGATCGAACGACCATTTCTTCGTCTCAGGCGTTGATTGCGTGATCGATCGCCGGACATCCGAGCACTAGGCACCGTGGACAAAGGGGAGCCACAGCTTAACTGAGGCGAGCGCGACGAAGCCGAGGTAGGATTCTGCGGTTTTGTCGTAGCGGGTAGCGACACGCCGCCAGTTCTTGAGTTTGTTGAACAGGCGTTCGATGAGATTGCGCCAGCGGTATTTCTCGCGGTCGTGCGGGATCGGGGTCCGGCGGTTGCTCTTGGCGGGGATGACCGCCTCGACATCGGCTTTGGCGAGTGTGTCGCGGATGGCGTCAGCGTCATAGCCCTTGTCAGCCAGTAGCGCCTCGACGCGCTCCGCCAGCATTTGGAACAACGGCCCGAAGCCCTGCACGTCGTGCGCTTGGCCGGGCGTCAGCACGAAGCAGAGCGGCCGTCCCTGTCCGTCGCATCGGGCATGGAGCTTGGTGGTGAACCCACCGCGCGACGTATTCCTCCGATGAGGGCCGCCTTGCCGGGGGAGGGCCGCTGGCTGACGTAGCACTGGTGCAAGCGACGGTGTTTGCACCGATGTTAGCGACGGTGCGATGAGTCAGGTGACGATCATTTCGGGCGTGGAGCGTCGTCGGGTCTGGACTGACGAGCAGAAGCGGGCGCTGGTCGGAGCGGCGTGCGAGCCGGGCGCGAACGTGGCGGAGATCGCCCGACGGGCGGACCTGCGACCGAGCCAGCTTTACCGGTGGCGGGGCGATCTGGCCGAGCCCGCCACGCCCGGCTTCGCGGCACTGACCGTCAGCCCCGAGCCAGGGCCGGTCGCGGCGGTCGCGGCGGTGGTGCTCGAGATCGGCGGGGCGGTGCTGCGGATCGCGGCGGACGCACCGCCCGCGTTGGTGTCGGCGGTGGTTCGGTCGCTGCGGCGATGATCCCGGTTCCGTCGAGTGTGCGGATCTGGGTTGCGACCGGGCACACCGATATGCGGCGCGGGATGCACGGGCTGGCGCTGCAGGTGCAGCAAGGCTTGAAGCGCGACCCGCACGCGGGCGATCTGTACATCTTTCGCGGGAAGCGCGGCGACCTGTGCAAGATCCTCTGGCACGACGGGGTCGGGCTGTCGCTTTACGCCAGGCGGCTCGACCGGGGCCGCTTCATCTGGCCCTCGGCGACCGATGGCGCGGTAGCGATCTCGGCCTCACAGATGGCCTGCATGTTGGAAGCGATCGACTGGCGTAATCCGCAAGCAACATGGCGACCGAGCGCGGCCGGATGAGCTAAAAGGCTAGGTTCTCCGCGGCTTTCTGCTACTCTCGCAGGCATGGCGGCGAGGCCCTCCAGCGATGTCGTGGCGCTCCGCGCGGCGCTGTTGAACGCCGAAGCCGAAGCGGCCCGGGCCAGGGCGGTGAACGCCGATCTGGCGGCGCGGGTCGCGCTGCTCGAGTTGCAGAACGAGAAGATGCGCCGCGCGCTCTATGGCCAGCGTTCCGAGCGCGGCCACCTGCTGATCGACCAGCTAGAGCTCGGCCTCGAGGAGCTGGAAGCGAGCGCGGGCGAGGATGAGGTCCTGGGCCAGCGCGCTTCTATCGGCACCAACGTGGTGGCGTTCACGCGGGCGCGCCCCTCGCGCAAGCCGCTGCCCGACCATCTGCCGCGCGAGCGGGTCGTCATCCCCGCGCCGGCGAGCTGCCCATGCTGCGGGTCCGACCGGCTGTCCAAGCTGGGCGAGGACGTGACGGAGACGCTGGAGGTGATCCCGCGTCGGTGGAAGGTGATCCAGACCGTGCGCGAGCGGTTCGCCTGCCGGGCGTGCGAGGCGGTGACCCAGCCGCCGGCCCCGTTCCACGCCACCCCGCGCGGCCTGTTCGGGCCGAGCCTGCTCGCCATGATCATGTTCGAGAAGTTCGGGACGCACCAGCCGCTCAACCGTCAGCGCGACCGCTACGCACGCGAGGGTGTGGATATCAGCCTGTCGACGCTCGCCGATCAGGTCGGGGCCTGCGCCGCCGCGCTCCGCCCGCTTCACCTCCTGATCGAGGCGCACGTTCTCGCCGCCGAGCGCCTCCACGGCGACGACACAACCGTGCCGGTGCTGGCCAAGACCAAGACCGACGTGGCGCGGCTCTGGACCTATGTCCGCGATGATCGCCCGTTCGCC
>CAXSEO010000572.1:0-2232 GCA_964235525.1 uncultured Sphingomonas sp.
CGGACCTAGCCCGCCACCGCCCGGCGTCGCCGGCGCGTCGCTGCCCGTCAGCACGCTTGACCTCGCCCGATGCTCACCCGTTGGACGCTGAGTAGGACTCGTGTTCAGGGTTGCCCGGGGCGGTGTGAGCCGTGTCGGCACGCGCCTGCGTACCCGCGAGCAGCTCGCCGTCGTCCTTGGCAGGTGTCGGCACGTCGATAACCGCGTTCGGCGCTGTCCCAGACATCTCGTCGGGCCCGACCGGGTCCGTCACCGACCGCGGACCTAGCCCGCCACCGCCCGGCGTCGCCGGCGCGTCGCTGCCCGTCAGCACGGTCGCTGCGGTGTCGGCGTCATTGGGGCGCACGGGTGTGTTCTCGGTCGCGGCGGGGGTTTGGTCGGGCATGGTCGCTCCTTTGCTCAGCCCTTGAGGCAGCAGACGATGGCGTCGATCGCGCTGCGCGTGTCGTCGATCGTCTTCACCTTCACGCAGTCGATCCCGGCCTCGAACGGCGGATAGTCGTTCCCGCCGGGAAAGATCGCGTCGCCGATGAAGATCATCGAGTCGGTCGAGATGGCGCTATGCTCCGCCAGCTTCTGCAACCCGGTCGCCTTGTTGACGCCCTCCCGCGTGATGTCGATCGAGGTCGCGCCGCCCGCGTTGATCGCGAACCCCGGCAGGCGTTGCTTCAGGTCCGCCTGGATCACCCGGCGCTTGGCGAAGTCCGGGTCCCACTTTTCCTTGGCTTCGAGCGGCGCCTGCTGGCCAAGCGCGGAGAAGGTGATCTGGCTGCCGCGATCCTCGATCAGCTCGCCCCAAGTCTGTTCCGGCTTGAACCCGGTTGCGTCGAGCGAGGCGTTGAATGCGTCGATGATCCGCTTCTTCTCGTCATCGTCGAACAACTCCGCGTAGATCGCCTGCCAGCCGCTGCCGTCATGGCGGTACAGCTTGGTGCCAGTGGTCGGCATGATGAACAGGCTGTCGACGTTCGCGCCGTCGGGCAGCTGCGACACGACCTGCTTCTCGAACTGCGGCCAGTCGCCACCCGAGATCACCGCCACCTTGGCGACGGTCAGCAGCTTGGCGAGCCGCCCGGCCATGTCCTCGTCCAGCCGCTGCTTCGACAGCGCGAGCGTGCCATCCATGTCGAACGCGACAAGCTGTTTCATTCCGGTATTCCCCCCAAGATGTATCGGTCGATCGCGACGGCGACGCCGTCCTGGTCGTTGCCGGTCGAGACCGCGTCCGCCTTGGCCTTCACCCCGTCGGGCGCCTGTCCCATCGCGACGGAAAAGCCCGCGCGGTCGAACATCGGCACGTCGTTAAACTGATCGCCGAACACCGCGACCTCCTCCAGCGGCACGCCATGCGCCCTGGCGAGCGCGGCGATCGCATTGCCCTTGTTCGCGACGGTGGCGGTGACGTCCAGGTAATAGGTCTGCGACTGCGCGATCGTCGCCTGGTCGCCATATTTGCCAATCGCTTCGGTCGCCAGTCGCGCCAACAAGGGCGCGTCGTCGCTGACCAGCGTCAGCTTCTCAGCGCGAGCAGCGAATTGCGCGAAGTCACTGACGATCGTCGGCGCCTGATTGGCCGACAGCCGCTCGCGCGCGACGTGCGGATTGTCGACGGTATCGGCATGCCACACGCCGTCCGCGAATACCCAGATCGAGACAGGCTCGCTCCCGGCCATCGCCAGCACGCCGCGCGTGACCTCGGTGGGAATGGTGTGACGCTCGATCACTTCGCCGCCCGCGATGAAGATCGTGCCGCCGTTGTACGCCGCCACCGGGCCCTTCACGTCCAAAGCCTCGATCAGCGGCTGCACCCCTAAGGGACAGCGTGCGCTCACCAGCGTAAACGGCACGCCCGCCGCCTTTAGCCGCTCGACCGCCACCTTCACGCCCGGAGTCAGTTTTTTGTCGCGATTGACCAGCGTTCCGTCGACGTCGGAGATGACGAGCCGGTAGCGTCCGCTCACTGCGGCATCTCGACATGCCCGCCAAAGCCGAAGCGCATCGCCGACAGCACCTGGTCGCCGAACACATGGTCGACGCGGCTGCGATAGCGCGCGAACAGCGCGGCGGTGATGACGGGCACGGGCACCGCCTCCTCCATCGCCGCCTCGATCGTCCAATGGCCTTCGCCCGAGTCGGCGACCCGGCCGGAGAAGTTCGTCAGCATCTGATCCTTGGCGAACGCGGCGGCAGTGAGGTCGAGCAGCCACGACGAGATCACACTGCCGCGCCGCC
>CAXSEO010000573.1:0-2231 GCA_964235525.1 uncultured Sphingomonas sp.
AAGCGTTTGTCGCGCTCCGCACCGGCAACCCGCGCCAGCTCCCGCCCCCGGTTGCGAACTACCGCGAGACGCTAGGAGCGCAGGGCAACGCGATCCTCGATCATGTGCTCAGCTGCTCCGCAATCGGCGGCCCGGCGAAGGTTGCGCGCGACCTCCACGCGTTCCTCGCCCGCACCGGGGTGGACGAGGTGATGCTGACCAGCGCGATCTACGACCACGAAGCGAGGAAGCGCAGCCTGACGATCGCGGCGGGGGCGATGCAAGAGGTACGCGCGGCGGCCTAGCGGCTCTTGTCTTCGAGCAGGGTGAACAGAGCAAGGAACCCGGCCCCGCACAGCAGGACCCGGTTGGTCGCCACAAGTTCGTCGAGAAAGACGTCGGAAAACAACGACGCGACCATTAGCATCAAGGGAAACACCGTCATGCCGAAAAGGAACTGTAGCCCGGTGTTGCGCGAGAAGAACTCAACTTTCCGCTTCACCCGTTGGCGCTGAACCAGCATGTAGAGGAAGGCGATAACCGCCGTTACCGAATCAGCCCAATGTACCGGGTGAGCCCCGATAACCGGGCTCGTCAGACGGAGTGCCTCATGGTGCCGACAAGACCCAACACGCCGCCTACCGCACCACCAATCGCGTGAACGTCGACAGAAGCGAGTGCGGGAATCCAGCTGAACAGGATGCCGGCGACGACTGTGCCGCCCATCGAGCAAGCCGCCACGATGCGTCCCACATGGAGGAATCGGTCAAAGGCGGTTGTCGGTCCCACACACTAAAAGTGTATCGGCAGGCGTCGCAAGTCAAGGCTCACCCCGCCACCGGCAGCCGGAGCCGCACCAGCAGCCCGCCCAGATCCTCGCTCTCCTCGAGCGCCACCGTGCCGCCGTAGATCTCCGCCACGTCGCGCACGATCGCCAGCCCCAGCCCCGTCCCGGGCTTGCCCGTGTCGAGTCTGACGCCGCGGTCGAAGATGCGCTCGCGCTCGCCCTCCGGGATGCCGGGGCCGTCATCCTCGATCAGCATCTCCGCCCAGCGGTCGACCGCGCCTACCGTCACGAACACGCTGCCGCCGCCGTACTTGGCCGCGTTCTCGATCAGGTTGCCGAGCATCTCGTCGAGGTCCTGCCGCTCGACATGGACGGCGAGGTCTCGCGCGCCCGTGATGTCGAGGCGAACGTGGCGGTACAGCCGCCCGACCGCACGCTCCACCGCCTCCAGACTCGGCCATACCTCCGCGCGGCTGTGCGCCGACCCGCGCCGACCCACCGCCCGCGCGCGCGCGAGGTGGTGGTCGACCTGACGGCGCATGGTGGTCGCCTCGCGGCATACGGTGTCGGCGAGGTCGTCGGCTCCCGCCGTCGCCGCGTTCATGATCACGGTCAGCGGCGTCTTGAGCGCGTGAGCGAGGTTGCCCGCGTGCTCGCGCGCTTCCTCCGCCTGGCGTTCGTTGTGCGCGACCAGCGCGTTCAGCTCCTCCACCATCGGCGCGACCTCGATCGGCATCGGCCTGGCGATCCGGTTGGCGGTGCCCGCGCGCATCGCCGCGATCTCCTCGCGCACCCGCCGGAGCGGCCACAGCCCGTACAGCGTCTGCAACGCCGCCAGCACCACCAGCCCCAGCGCCAGCAGCGCGAAGGAGCGCACCAGCGTCCGCCGCAGCACCGCGATCTGCGCGTCGAGCTCCGCGCGGCTCTCCGCGACCTGAAACCGCCACATCGTCGGCGCGCCGGGCAGCGTCACGTCACGCTCGACCACGCGCAGCTTCTCATCGGGAAACTGCGTGCTGTCATATTCGTGGACCTCGCGGTCGACATGCCCGTCGCCATGCGCAAGCCGCCGGTCCCACAGCGAGCGCGAGGGAAACGGCTCGAAGCCCTTGGCCGACACCTGCCAATACAGCCCCGAGCCGGGTTCCAGAAACCGCTGATCGGCGGCGGCGCGGCTGAACATCACCTCGCCGCCGCTATCGAGCTGCGCCGAGGTGATCAGCGAGCGGAGCACATATTCGAGCTGGTCGTCGAAATTGCCCGTCACCGCCGTCACCAGCACCCGGTCGAGCGCCAGCCCGCCGCCCGCGAGCAACAGGCTGATCCACACCGCCGCGATCAGAATCATCCGCCGCGACAGCGACCCCGTCGTGCGGGTGAGCGGCGCGTCGAGCGTGACGGGGACAGTGGCCATCAGCTCACCCCGCCGGGTCCTCCAGGCTGTATCCCAGCCCGCGGATGGTGG
>CAXSEO010000574.1:0-2221 GCA_964235525.1 uncultured Sphingomonas sp.
TCGGCGCGGCCGAGCCCGCCGCCGATGTCGAGCTGCTGGTGCTGGCGGACCAGCTGTTGCACGAACTCGGCATCGAGGGCGTGACGCTGCAGCTTAATACGCTGGGCGATGCGGCGACGCGCGAGGCGTGGCGGGCGGCGCTGGTCGCGCATTTCGAGGCGAGGGCGGAGGAACTCAGCGAGGAGTCGCGGGCGCGGCTGGCGAAGAACCCGCTGCGTATCCTGGATTCCAAGGAGCCGCGCGACCGCCCGGCGGCGGATAGCGCGCCCGACATCGACGCGTATCTGACGCCGGAGGCGCGCGCATTCTTCGACGCGGTGACGGCGGGGCTCGACGCGGCGGGGGTGCGATGGGAGCGCAATGCGCGGCTGGTGAGGGGGCTCGATTACTACCGCCACACCGCGTTCGAGTTCGTCACCGACCGGCTGGGCGCGCAGGGGACGGTGCTGGCGGGCGGGCGGTATGACGGGCTGATCGGAAGTCTGGGCGGACCGGAGACGCCGGGGGTAGGCTGGGCCGCGGGGGTGGAGCGACTGGCGATGTTGGTGGGGGACGTGGCTGCTCCGAATGTCTTCGCGGTCGTGGTGCCCGTCGGGGCTGAAGCTGAGCAGCGCGCAATCGGACTCGTCGCGGAGTTACGCCGGTCCAGCTTGCGCGTCGATCTTGCTTTTAAGGGCAATATGAAACGGCGTCTGGCTAAAGCCGATGCGCAAGGTGCCGAGTACGCTATCATGATCGGCGCTGACGAGCTTGCGAGTAACCGGGCTGCGGTGAAGAACCTGAAGAGCGGCGAGCAGCGTGCTGTTGAACTGCCTGCTTTGGCATCGGCAATGTGGGCCCAGTTCATGGGAGACGACAATCCGGGAGCGGAAGAGCTGGTCTCGTGGGATGCGTCTGGCGCGGTCGTTAAAGGGCCTTTTCAGGCATGAGCGCCAATGCCTCTCCGATATGTTCCCCGGCGAAGGCCGGGGTCCAGCTCGGGCCACGTCGGCCGGGTTCGCACCTGCCTTGCATCGGCCAGCGTGACTGGGCCCCGGCCTCTGCCGGGAAACCGTTTTTCACCGGCAGCGCACGATGACCACCATCTCCCCCGACCGCATCCGCCAGATCGAGGCGCGGCGTGACGAGTTGCAGGCGCTGATGGCGACCGGGGATCTGCCGTCGGACCGGTTTGTCGCAGTGTCGAAGGAATATGCCGAGCTCGAACCGGTCGCGCAGGCCGCGTCCGAAGTGCGGCGGTTGCGGCAGGAGGCGGACAGCCTCGCCTTCATGGCCGACGACGGCGACGCGGAGCTGCGCGAGATGGCGGCGGAGGAGCTGCACGAGAACCGGGCGCTGCTCGCCGACGCCGACCGCCGCCTCGCGCTCGCGCTGCTGCCGCGCGATGCGGCGGACGAGCGCGCGGCGATGCTGGAGATCCGCGCGGGCACGGGCGGCGACGAGGCGGCGTTGTTCGCGGGTGACCTGTTCCGGATGTACCAGCGCTATGCGGAAGGACAGGGCTGGCGGGTGGAGCTCAACAGCGCCAGCGCGTCGGAAGCGGGCGGGTTCAAGGAGGTAGTCGCCTCGGTCGAGGGCAAGGGCGTGTTCGCGCGGATGAAGTTCGAATCGGGCGTACACCGCGTCCAGCGAGTGCCCGCGACCGAATCAGGCGGGCGCATCCACACCAGCGCCGCCACCGTCGCGGTGCTGCCCGAGGCGGAGGAGGTCGACGTCCAGATCGACGAAGCGCGCGACCTGCGCATCGACATCTACCGCTCGTCCGGCCCGGGCGGGCAGTCGGTCAACACCACCGACTCCGCCGTCCGCATCACGCATCTTCCGACCGGGTTGGTGGTCATCCAGCAGGACGAGAAGTCGCAACACAAGAACAAAGCGAAGGCGCTGAAAGTATTGCGGACGCGATTGTACGAGGCAGAACGCGAGCGGCTCCACGCCGCGCGGGCGGGCGCGCGCAAGTCGATGGTGGGGAGCGGCGACCGGTCGGAGCGGATCCGGACGTACAATTACCCGCAAGGCCGGGTGACCGATCACCGCATCAACCTGACGCTGCACCGGCTGCCGGAAATCCTGCAGGGGGAGCTGGATGAGCTGGTGGGCGCGCTGATCGCTGAGGACGAGGCGGAGCGGCTGGCGAGTCTGGATGGTTAGCTCCTCCCCGCTCGCGGGGAGGGGGACCATGGCGCGAAGCGGCATGGTGGAGGGGCGGCTGCCACGGGTG
>CAXSEO010000575.1:0-2217 GCA_964235525.1 uncultured Sphingomonas sp.
GTCGACGGCGGGGAGCCGGAACTTGTATTCCTGCACGCGGCCCGCCGGGATCGCGAGGGGGTGCTCGAAGCTGTTGCGGTAGCGGCCGCGGAAGATGTCGAGGCTGATCGCCAGCTGATAGCCGCCCATCTTGGGATTGCTCGCCACCTCGTCGGGATAGACGTCGATCAGCTTGACGACGACGTCGCCGTCGGTGCCGGTGGTCCTGGCGAAGATGTCCGCCCACGGCACCCCCGCGACGCGCACCAACCGGGTTAGCACCGGCGTCGAATAGCTTAGCACGTCGGTTCGCCCGTCGACCGCGCGCTGGTCCTGCACCAGCCAGTCGCCCCAGCGCCCATCGTCGAAGTTCACCGGGCGCGGCAGATGCGGGACCGGGTTGGCGGGGTCGGACACATAGCTGTCCTCGCCCCCGCCTGGCTTGCCGAACGCCAGCCCCATGCCCGGCTGAAGATAGATCGGCGTCAGCGGCGTCGCGCAGCCGCTGTCGCAGGCGAGCGGCCAGGACGCGAACCGATCCCAGTGGTTCTCGCCCGTATTGTAGATCGTCGCGGCCGGGAGCGTCACCGGCGGACCGTCTTTTAGGTACTGGTCGAAGAACGGCAGCACCATGTCCTCGCGATATTGCTGCGCGGTGTCGCCGTTCCATTGCAGCGGCCCGAGCTCGCGCCCGGTGCGGTTGACCTGGCTGTGCCGCCACGGGCCCATGACGATGAAGTTGTTGGCGGCATGACCCGCCTTGACCAGCGTTTCATAGCTGTGGATCGCGCCGTACATGTCCTCTTGGTCCCACAAACCCTGTTCCCACAGCGTCGGGACATTGGACGGACTGGCGGCGAGCAGCCGGTCGAGCGCCTGCCCCTGCCAGAACGCGTCATAAGCGGGGTGCTCGACCATCCGCTTCCAGTATGGCAGCTGGTCGTAACCCGACCGCTTCGCCCAGTCGCCGGCAGAGATGCGGCGGAAATTGTCGTAATCGTCATAGCCGCCCGACGGCGGTGCCTTGCCCTCGCCCTTGTAGCCGGTCTGCGCGCCGAGCCAGCCGATATTGGTCAGCCGGAACGCGCCATAGTGGAACCAGTCGTCGCCCATCCAGCCGTCGACCATCGGGCTCTGCGGTGCGGCGACCTTGAGCGCGGGATGCGGGTGGAGCAGCGCCATGACGACGGTGAACCCCTCATAGGAGGAGCCGATCATCCCGACGCGCCCGTTCGACTGCGGCAGGTTGGCGCGGTTCACCAGCCAGTCGATCGTGTCGTAGGCGTCGGTGGTGTGGTCGACGTTGGTGCGGTTGAGCGGCCCGATCACCGGCCGCGTGACGACGTAATCGCCCTCCGACCCGTACTTGCCCCGCACGTCCTGATAGACGCGGATATAGCCGCCTTTGACGAACATCTCGTCCGCGAGCGGCAGCGTGGACAGCTCGGACGGACTGTCGATTCGGTTCGCCCGCCCCTTCGCATTGTACGGCGTCCGCGTCAGCACGATCGGGGCGTTGGTCAGGTTCTTGGCATAGACGATGACGGTGTAGAGCTTCACCCCGTCGCGCATCGGGATCATCACCTCGCGCTTGACGTAATCGCGGTCGGCGGTGGGCGGCGCGAACTTGCCCGGCACGTCGCCCCCGCCCTGCGCCGCCTCCGCGCGGGTGCCGGCGTCCTTGGGCTGCACGCCCGCCGGGGTGCTGCCCGAGGTGACCGGCTGCGCCTGCGCGTCCGAGGGTGCGGCAGTGCCCGGGGTCCGCTGGGCGGTCGCGGGGGAGAGGGCGAGCACGGCGGCGGCGAGGAGCAGGGCTTTGGCGGTCATGGACGGCTTTCGCGAAGAGGAACGCGCGATGTTCGCCGACGCCGGGACGGGACGCAAGCCGTGACGTGACCCGTCCCCGCGATCCGCGCCACGATCAAGTGATTACCCGGTCAGGTCGGGGAGCGCCTCGACCAGCCAGGTCGGCAGGAGCCCGGCCCGGAACCGGACGGTGCCCAATTGCGTGATCAGCAAGAGCCGCCGCCAATAGCTGCTATTGTCCAGGACATAAGCGCGGTCTGCTATTGCCACGGCGTCCGCCAACTTGGCCATTGTGTCGGGGTAGCGTCGCTGGATGGCGTCGATCGGCACGGAATGGCCACCGCGCATGATCCGTTCGGCAACGCGCAAACCGGATTTCTTCGCACTATCCAGTCCGACATAGACCAGCGTGATCTTGTAGCCAGCGTTGTT
>CAXSEO010000576.1:0-2210 GCA_964235525.1 uncultured Sphingomonas sp.
AACATCTGCGAGGCGAGCACAGCCGAACCTACCACCAGCCCGTCGACCACCGCGTACACCGGCGTGCCCACCGGCGCGCCGATGTCCAGCCCCTTGTGCATCCGGCTGAACCCGAGGATCGGGTGGAAGCGCATCCCGAACGCAGAGGTGATGTGCCCTGCGACTGGCAGGCCGATCGCGCCCGGCCGCTCGATCTGGCCCGCCGCGTCGAACCAGTCCTCATGCCCGCCTTCGCTCCAGCGGACGAGATTGAGCGTGTGGCCCCCGTGCGCGAGCCCGGCGAGCAGCAGGCGGCCGGTCTCCACCTCGCCGGTCGCGGCGCGCTGTTGCTCGACGACGAGGTCGAACCGGTCAGCGGCGGCGACGTCCTGACCGATCGAGATCTTGGTCGCCATCGCCTTGAGGTAATCCTCGACCGCGCGCGCGGGGGCACCGGCGGCGCGGGCGGAGCGGTAAAGGCTCACCCCAACCAGCCCCTCGACGCGCAGCGGCGTGCGGTCGATCGCGATCGGCTGGCGCGTCATGGCGAGCCGGTCGCCGCTGCGCGCCAGCGACAGGTTGAGGTCGAACCGCGCGCGCAACGCCAGCCTCTCCAGCGGCCGCGCCACCATCCGGTTGGGGCGGCGACCGAGCGTCAGGTCAATACGCGTGCCGGGCCGGATGTCGCCGAGCGCCACCGCCTGCGCTACCATCGCCGAGGCATCCGCCGCGTCGCGCCCGCCCACCCCCGCGCGGGCGAGCACGGCGGCGAAGGCGTCGCCCTCGCCCAGCGTGGCGGTGAGTTCCTGCACCGGGCGCTCGGGCGCTTGCGCGAGCGGCATGACCAGGTCGTTCGCGGCCATGCGGCGGCCGGTGTCCGCGCCTTGCCCAAGCGGCGCGATTGCCAGCGAGTGCGCGTCGTCCGCCTCGTCGCCGGTCAGCGCGGGCGGCGCATAGCCGGGCAGCGCGCGAAGGCCGGGCGAGAGCGCCCAGGCGGCGGCGCACAGCCCGCCGAGCATCGCCACCCCGCGCCACCAGTCGCGCGAGCCTACGCCCTCGCCGAGATCGGGCGTCCACTCCGCACGCGCGACGCGCTGGCCGAGCCCCGCGCGCACGGGCGGCAGCGCGACCGCGCGCCCGAACGAGCGCCCCCCCGCGCCCGCCCATTCCAGCCCCTGTGGCTCGCGCAGGTACATGGGTGTTCGTGTCGCTCCGTCAGCGTGACGCCGACCCGCGGCGCTGGGCGGGCGTTGTGGGGCGGAGGCGTTAAAGTCAAACTAAGGGTGTCGGGGTGCTTCAAGCACCTTCACCGCTACGGGCTACGTGCGGCGGCCAAACAAGTCGCCACTGCCGCCGCTGCAGCGTGCCGTCGAGTACAGTTCACGAGCATGTCGGCCTTCACGAGCCCAGCGATCACTCCCAAGCCGACCATAGCCGAAGCAGGTCCGGCGCTTCCGACCAGACATTCTGACGCGAGGTTCTGATGCGGGAAACTTGCGGAAATGCGTCGGCGAAGCGGCCGTGTCGAAACCGACCGGTTGTGACACACACCTCTCGCATTTGCCGTTGTCGGGAAAGCTGGGCACATCGCGCAAAGCTGGAGAATGGAGGGCAACCCTGGTGCGAGATGAAATAGGGGCCGCTCTGGGTATGCACCCTCCTGCCGAGGTGATCGGCGACGAACGCTTTCCGTCATGCTTCGCGGTAAGCGACCTACTGAGCGCGTCGGTAGCGGCCGTCGGAAGCGCCGCAAGCTCGCTGATCGAGGGGCTCGGGCTTGCACCCTCGCCGCCCGCGGTCCGGGTCGACCAGCGGCTGGCGTCGCTATGGTCGGCGCGCTCAATCCATCCGACCGGCTGGGAGATGCCGCCCGTTTGGGACGCCGTGGCCGGAGACTACCGGACACGGGACGGGTGGATCAAGCTGCACACCAATCTGGCTCACCATCGCCGCACCGCGCTTACCGTCCTGGGCACCGGGCCCGATCGCGGCCTGGTCGCGCAAGCCGTGGCCGAGTGGGAGGCGGAAGCGTTGGAAACGGCAATCGTAGCCGTTGGTGGTGTCGCGGCGGCGATGCGGTCCCGCGCTGAATGGCTACGACACCCGCAAGGTGCGGCGGTCGCGACCGAGCCGCTGATCGCTTGGGATGCCGGGCGGTCGGGTTCCGTCCGGTTCTGGGGCGGAACGCGCAACCGCCCGCTCGCTGGTCTGCGGGTGCTTGACCTCACCCG
>CAXSEO010000577.1:0-2205 GCA_964235525.1 uncultured Sphingomonas sp.
CGGCGTCGCTCGCCCATCGCCAGACGCCCGCGCCCGCCGCGCAATGGACGACGGCGTCGTCGATGTTAAGCCACTGCCACTCGGGCTGCTTCCCCGCGACGATCAGGTTGATGTAGCCCCGGCTCCGCAGGCAATGGTCCGCGACCGACAACAGGCAATTGGCGTCGGGTGGCAGATAGATGCGCGCGACGTCCGCCTTCTTGTTGGCGAGATGGTCGATAAACCCTGGGTCCTGGTGCGACAGGCCGTTATGATCCTGCCGCCAGACGTGGCTGGTGAGCAGATAGTTGAGCGAGGCGATCGGCTTGCGCCACGGGATGGTGGCGCTGACCTTCAACCACTTGGCGTGCTGGTTCACCATCGAGTCGACGATGTGGATGAACGCCTCGTAGCAGGAGAACAGCCCGTGACGGCCGGTCAGGAGATAGCCCTCCAGCCAGCCTTGGCAGAGGTGCTCGCTCAGCACCTCCATCACCCGGCCCGAGGTCGACAGGTTCTCGTCGACCACCTCAACCTCGGCCATCCACGTTTTGGCCGACACCTCGTATACCGCTTCGAGCCGGTTCGACGCGGTCTCGTCGGGGCCGAACAGGCGGAAGTTCGCGGTCGGCAGGCTGAGCCGCATGACTTCGCGCAGCAAGCCGCCGAGCACGCGGGTGGCCTCGCCGGTCACGCTGCCCGGTGACGGCACCGCGATCGCGTGATCGCGGAACCGAGGCATCGCGAGCGGCGCGCGGATGCCGCCATTGGCGTGGGGGTTGGACCCCATCCGCCGATGCCCGGTGGGCGCAAGCGTGAACAGGTCGTCGATCAGCTTGCCGCCGGCGTCGAACAGCTCTTCCGGGCGATAGCTCCGCATCCACGCTTCGAGCTGGGCGAGGTGCTCGGGGTTCTCGAAATCCGCGATCGGCACCTGGTGCGCGCGCCAGGTGCCCTCGACCGGCTTGCCGTCGACCTCCTTCGGCCCGGTCCAGCCCTTGGGCGTGCAAAAGACGATCATCGGCCAGCGCGGACGCGCCGCCCCGCCTGCTGGCGCGCCAGGCGCCCGCGCCTCGCGCTGGATCGCCCTGATCCGATCCAGCACCGTGTCGAGCGTCGCGGCCAGCTGCTGGTGGACGAGCGCGGGGTCGTCGCCCTCGACGAAGAACGGTTCATGGCCGTACCCACGCAGCAGGTCGGTCAGCTCCTCGCGGCTGACGCGCGCCAGCACCGTCGGATTGGCGATCTTGAAACCGTTGAGGTGCAGGATCGGGAGCACCGCGCCGTCGCGCGCAGGGTTCGAAAACTTGTTCGCATGCCAGCTCGCGGCGAGCGGCCCGGTCTCCGCCTCGCCGTCGCCCACCACGCAGGCGACGAGGAGGTCGGGGTTGTCGAACGCCGCCCCGTAGGCGTGGGCGAGCGAATAGCCGAGCTCGCCGCCCTCGTGGATCGAGCCGGGCGTCTCCGGCGCGACATGGCTGGGGATGCCGCCCGGCCAGGAGAACTGCCGGAACAAGCGCCGCATCCCGCTCCGGTCGCGCTCGATCGCCGGGAAGAGCTCGGTATAGGAGCCCTCCAGATAGGTGTTCGCCACGATCCCCGGGCCGCCATGACCCGGCCCGATCACGTAGATCATGTCGAGATCATTGGCCGTGATCAGCCGGTTGAGGTGGACGTAGAGGAAGTTCAGCCCCGGCGTGGTGCCCCAATGGCCGAGCAGGCGCGGTTTGATGTGCTCGAGCGTCAGCGGCGCGTCGAGCAGCGGGTTGTCACGCAGGTATATCTGCCCGACCGACAGATAGTTCGCCGCCCGCCAATACGCGTCCATCCTGGCCAGCAGCACGGGAGGCAATGGATCGGAGATGTCGAAGCTCCTCAGGAACGGGAACACGTGAGCCACCGCGTCTTCCGCCGCTCGCGCGAGGCCACGAGTACAGAAAGCGACGCTCTAGCAATCCCGGTGTGGCCTAGCGTGGCTGACGAAACCCGCCTTGATCCAGAGTTAGCGTTTCGGATCGGTTGGGCGTCGGGCAAAGCCGCCCTACTCCGCCGCGATCCCGTGCCGCGCGTCGGGGTCGTTCGCCGCCGCCGGGCTGGCCAGCATCGCGGTGCCTTTCTCGCTCAACAGCATCCCCATCAGCGCCTGGAGCAGCGGACTGCTGCCCGCGCCGCCATCGCCGCCGCCCGCGCCGACCTTGAACAGCGCAAGCTCGACTACGACCGTGC
>CAXSEO010000578.1:0-2202 GCA_964235525.1 uncultured Sphingomonas sp.
ACGAGTGCAACCTGTGCTTCGACTCCACCCTCCATGTTCATCACCACCACCGCGTCGAGCGCGGTCGTCAGAACGGCACCGAGGCCGGCACTGGTCGGCTTGGCCGGGCTGGCGCTCGGCACATTCGAAGTCTCGATCCTAAAGATCAAATCGACGCGACCGCCGCTGGCGAGAAGCGGGTCATGGTCGGCGGCGCGATCGCCCGCGAACTCGTCGGGCCGGGCCCGTTCACCCGCGACAACGCCGAGTGGGACGATGCTGCCGCTAACCTATACGGCGTGCTCGACAGGGGCTGCGACGAACCTCACAGGAAGCTACAGGGTGTTCGTCGTTTACCGAAGCGGGGCGACGCTCTTCGTCCGCAAGCTTGGCAATGGAACACCCGACACGCCCGTCTCCGACATCGTCGCATTGGAGGGCCACTGTGACCCCGACGTGATCCCAACCTTGGTTCTAGGCCAAATGTGTCAACAGATACTGGATCAGATGCGCCTGAAAACAACCACTTAGAATGGTGGAGCCGAGGGGGATCGAACCCCTGACCTTCGCAATGCCATTGCGACGCTCTCCCAGCTGAGCTACGGCCCCATCTCGCGGGAAGGCGCGCCCTTAGCGGGCACGCCCCGGCTTGGCAAGCGTCGCGCCGCCACTCCCGCTTACTGCTCTTCTTCTTTTGCGCCGGTCTCGACGCCCAGGTCGTCGTCGCCGCCCAGATCGACCTCGTCGTCCGGGCTCGGCTCCTCGTCCTCCGCCGCCGCGATGTCCAGATCCTCGTCCGGCCCGGCAAGGTCTTCGCTGGTCTCCGCCTTGACGGTCTTGGCGACCTCGAACGGCAAGGGTTGCTTGGACTTCAGGATCGCCTCCGGCACCCACGTGTTGCCGCAGTTGATGCAGGTGACGGGATCGTCCTTTTGCAGGTCGTAGAAGCGCGTGGCGCATTTCGGGCAGGTACGTTTCGTGCCCCATTCGGCCTTGATCATGCCGGTTTCCAAGCCTTTCGAGAATGTCGCGGGAAGTCGAGCGCTGCCCACCCGAAGTGGGGCGCGCCTTGCCACGGCGCAACCCGGCTGTCAAAGCGCCGCGCCGATGCAGGTCCACCTTCCCGAACCGTTCAGCAGCGGGCCGTCCGGCGCGCTCGTCGGAACGGTGGAGGTGCCCGGCGACAAGTCGATCAGCCATCGCGCGCTGATGCTGGCGTCGCTGGCGGTGGGGGAAAGCCGGATCGGCGGGTTGCTGGAGGGCGAGGATGTGCTCGCCACCGCCGCCGCGATGCGCGCGATGGGCGCGTCGATAGAGCGCGGTGACGACGGCACATGGACCGTCTACGGGGTCGGCGTCGGCGGGTTGCTCCAGCCGGACCGGGTGATCGACATGGGCAATTCCGGTACGTCGACGCGGCTGTTGATGGGGCTGGTCGCCTCGCACGCGATCACCGCGACCTTTGTCGGCGATGCCTCGCTGTCGCGGCGACCGATGGCGCGGGTGATCGAGCCGCTCGCGCGCATGGGCGCGGACGTGACCGCGAGCCCGGGCGGCCGCCTGCCGCTGATGGTGCGCGGGCTGTGCCCGGCGGTGCCGATCGGCTACACGATCCCGGTCGCGTCCGCGCAGGTCAAGTCGGCGGTGCTGCTCGCCGCGCTCAATACTCCCGGGACGACGCGGGTGATCGAGCCGGCGCCGACGCGCGACCATTCGGAGCGGATGCTGGCGCGGTTCGGCGCGGCGATCGCGGTGGAGGAAGGCAACGCCGGACGGGTAATCTCGTTGACAGGTGAGGCGGAGCTGCGGCCGCAGTCGATCCAGGTTCCCGGCGATCCTTCCTCGGCCGCCTTTCCGCTGGTCGCGGCGCTGCTGGTGCCGGCGTCGCGCGTGACCATCAGCAACGTCGGCGTCAACCCGACCCGCGATGGCCTGTTGCGCGCCCTCGTCGCCATGGGCGCGTCGATCGAACGGACCAACGCGCGCGAGGTCGGCGGGGAGCCGGTGGCCGACCTCGTCGTCCGCCATACCCCGCTGCACGCCGTCGACCTTTGGCCCGAGATCGTGCCGAGCATGATCGACGAGTTCCCGATCCTGTTCGTCGCCGCCGCGCTGGCGGAGGGACGCAGCGTGTTTCGCGGGCTGGACGAACTGCGGGTCAAGGAGTCCGACCGGCTGGCGGTCATGGCGGCAGGCCTGCGCGCGATCGGCGCGCGGGTGGAA
>CAXSEO010000579.1:0-2197 GCA_964235525.1 uncultured Sphingomonas sp.
GGACGAGGTAATCCTCGGTCTCCGGGTCGAACGGGTAGGCGCGCGCCACATCGAGCAGCGTGGCGTACACCTCCTCGAAGTCCCACGGGTCGGCGAAGTCGACCTGCACCGGCTCGACGGTCGTCTCCGGCGACACGGCGGCGATGTCGGTCGCAAGATAGTCAACCAGCCCGCGGTGCTGGCCGGCGTGGAGCAGGACGAGGCGATCAACCCGCAGATCCTCATGCATCGCCAGCGCGACCGTGGGTCGCCACTTGTGCCAGCGCGACGCGTCGCGCTTGCTGGCGTCGAGCGTGGAGCCGACGAACCCGAAGACGACGACAGGCTTCATGGCGATACGATAGGATAAAGTTGTATCCTTGTCGATCGAAGATGGGCGGAGTTGCGGAGCATTGTGGTTGGCGCGGCTTCATGTAGATCAAAGCATTTACAGTGACTTAGCAGATAATGCGCTGTCCGGGTCGGTGTTGGCATGGCGAATGCAGAGCTATTCGCGCCGGGTAAGGTCGAACAGCCCGGCACTCGCGGTGGAAGGGCGGCCGGAATTGGCCGGCTGCCCGCTACCGCAAAGGAGACCGACAATGAGCGCCAGCTATGACTATGCCGAGGTGGAGGGCGGCGTGCCGATCAAGATGTGGACGCGCGGCGTCCCGGTCGACAGCAAGGCGCGCGACCAGCTCGCGCGCGCCGCGCGGATGCCGTTCGTGTTCAAGCACGTCGCGGTGATGCCCGACGTCCATGTCGGCATCGGCGCGACCATCGGCTCGGTGATCCCGACCAAGGGCGCGGTGATCCCGGCGGCGGTGGGCGTCGACATCGGCTGCGGGATGATGGCGGCGCGCACGTCGCTGGTGGCCAGTGACCTGCCGGATCATCTGGAGGGCGTGCGGGCCGCGATCGAGCGGGCGGTGCCGGTCGGTCGCAAGGTCGGCAGGGGCGATCGGGATACCGGATCATGGGGATCGCCGCCCGCGCCGATCGTCGAGGCATGGGCGACGCTGGCGGCGCGTTTCGGGCGGATCGTGGCCAAGTATCCAAAGCTCGCCAAGACCAACAACCTCGTCCACCTCGGCACGCTGGGCACCGGCAACCACTTCATCGAGCTGTGCCTCGACGAGGAGGCACGGGTATGGCTGATGCTCCATTCCGGCTCGCGCGGGGTCGGCAACGCGATCGGCAGCTTCTTCATCGAGCTGGCGAAGGAGGACATGCGCAAGTGGTTCCTCAATTTGCCCGACGAGGATCTGGCCTATTTCCCGGAAGGGACGGAGCATTTCGACGACTATGTCGAGGCGGTCGGCTGGGCGCAGGATTATGCGGCGCTCAACCGGCGGATGATGATGACCAACGTCATCGCCGCGCTCCGCAGCCAGATCGCCAAGCCGTTCGACGCGGAGCTGGAGGCGGTGAACTGCCACCACAACTACGTCGCGCGTGAAAACCATTTCGGGCATAACGTGCTCGTCACCCGCAAGGGAGCGGTACGCGCGGCGAAGGGCGTGATGGGGATCATCCCCGGCTCGATGGGGGCCAAGTCCTTCATCGTCCATGGCCTCGGCAACAGGGAGTCGTTCGACAGTTGCTCGCACGGTGCCGGCCGCGTGATGAGCCGGACGCAGGCGAAGAAGGAAGTGACGCTCGCCGAGCACGAGGCCGCGACCGCTGGCGTCGAATGCCGCAAGGACGCGGGCGTGATCGACGAGAGCCCGCGCGCCTACAAGTCGATCGAGGCGGTCATGGCGGCGCAGGCCGATCTCGTCGAGATCGTCCACACATTGAAGCAGGTGGTGTGCGTCAAAGGCTGACGCACACCACTCCACCACGAGGACGGCCATGATCGAGATCGACGGTTCCGAGGGCGAAGGCGGCGGGCAGGTGGTACGCAACGCGTGCGCGCTGGCGCTCGTCACCGGCCAGCCGTTCCGGATCAACAACGTGCGCGGCGGCCGCGAGAAGCCGGGGCTGATGCGCCAGCACGTCACCGCGGTCGAGGCGGCGTGCGGTGTCGGCGGCGCGACCTGCGAGGGGCTGACGGTCTGCTCGTCGGAGATCGCCTTTGCGCCGGGCCGCGTCACGCCGGGCGAGTATCATTTCGCGGTTGGTACAGCGGGCAGCACCGGCCTGGTGCTCCAGACCGTATTGATGCCGCTCGTTTTGGCCGACGCGCCGTCACGGCTCGTGCTCGAGGGCGGCACGC
>CAXSEO010000580.1:0-2195 GCA_964235525.1 uncultured Sphingomonas sp.
CACGCGTCACAAACTCACACCGGTCGCGCTACTCACCAAGCCTACTCGTGTTCAGGTCGCGCGAACAGAAGCCGGCGACGGGCCGCTGCCCTCGCCGTCGATCCGACACCCACCTTATCACGCGCTGATCTCCGGTGCACTGCTGGAGACGAAAACCCCGACTCGAGCAGGTTTGCGACGAGCAAGTCGCGTGCTGCACCCGTTCTCGCGCCGAGCACCACGACGATCATACGCCTGCCGCCGCGCAGGCTCGACGCAGCGAGACTAAACCCCGCGGGCACCGTATACCCGGTTTTCACACCATCTACGCCGCGTACCTTGCCGACCAGCCGATTGTGGTTCGGGCGCACCAAGCCGCCCCACCGGATCGAGCGAGCCGAAAACACTTTGTACCGGTCAGGATAGTGGCTGATGATGTATCGAGCGAGGGTGGCCATATCGCGGGCTGTGGTGAGGCTTGTCGAGGGTGCGAGCCCGGTCGGGTTATCAAACCGCGTGTTTGTCATTCCCAACTGCCTGGCGCGGCGGTTCATAGCGCGGACAAAGAGTGCATCGTTGCCGAATAGTCGCTCTGCCAGTGCGACCGCGACGTCGTTGGCTGAGATGACGGCGATGGCACGGAGAGCGGCGCCCACGCTCATAGTCCGCCCTTGCGCCAGTCCTAACCTGGATGGCGGTTGCTGAGCGCCGCGACGGGTCATCACGAGCTGGCTGTTGAGACGCAGCTTGCCCGCTTCGATCGCCTCGAACGCGAGAAGGAGAGTCATCATTTTAGTCAAGGACGCGGGTGGACGTGCCAGTTCAGCGGCCGAGCTGTACAGCACCTGCCCGCCTTGTGCATCGACGACGATCTCCGAAACCGGTGCTTCTCGAGCGGGTCGCGCTTGTGCTGGCGTGATCAGCGCAAGAAGCAGCGGCAGTAGCAAACTGCCTGGCAGGGATGCGTGTCGTCTGATGCTCATTCGCAGTCGCTACCGGTTCCTACCTGAACGACGGCCTATCATCATACCCGTGGCCCGGGAGCCGATGCGTCCTCGGTTCAGAGTATCCATCCGGGCGGGAGCCGCCTTGCTGAGGATGAGCTGTGGATAGAGGACGTCCTTACAGCCGCACTTAAGGACGTCCGTTTCGATCATGGCGCAGGTGACGATACTGGCGGGACCGGAGCGTCGCCGTCGCTGGAGCGATGAGCAGCGCGAGCTGATCCTGGCGGAGGCGTTCCGGTCGGGTGCGAGGGTTTGCGACGTCGCGCGGCGCCATGACGTTGCCCGTAGTCTGATCTACCAGTGGCGGCGTGCAGCGCGACGCCGGGCGAACCCGGTGTTCGTGCCGGCGGTGCTGGTGGACGAGCCACCCGAACAAGCGTCGGAGCTCATCGTCGCTACCGTTCTCGATCTGCCCGACGGCGGCCGGCTGAGGATATTCGCCTCGGCATCACCGGCGCTGGCGACCGCGGCATAAAGGCGATGCGGTGATCCCGTCGGATGCGCGGGTGTGGATCGCGATGGGCCACACCGACATGAGAAAGGGCATGCAGGGGCTCGCGCTGCTGGTGCAGCAAGGCCTGGGTCGCGATCCGCATGGCGGCGACCTGTACGTGTTCCGCGGCCGGGCCGGATCGCTGCTGAAGATCATCTGGCATGACGGAATCGGCATGTCGCTCTACGCCAAAAGGTTGGAGCGGGGCCGCTTTATCTGGCCATTGGCGAAGGATGGCACGGTGTCGTTGTCGCGTTCCCAGCTTGCCTGCCTGCTCGACGGGATTGACTGGCGCAACCCTCAGGTCAGCTGGCGCCCGGCGAGCGCCGCATAAGCTCATATTGCTTGCACCGCGGGGCGGGGGATGATTCATTCTCCGTCGTGGAAGCCGCCATCTTGCCCCTTCCGGACGACGTCGGCGCGCTCAAGGCGCTGCTCGTCGCCACGATCCGGCGCGTCGACGACGCGGAGGCGCGGCTGGCCACCGCCGCGGCGCGGGAGAGCGCGACCCAGGCGATGATCGCGCACCTCAAGCTGCAGATCCCATCGCCCGCCGCCCAGCGTCACCGGCTTGCCGGCCACCGAAACCTGCTCGATTGTACCGTGCGTTTACTGGCTCAGATAGCAGCAGTTCGCAGTCGCGAGCGCGGCACCTCTGCCGTGCCGATCGGGTTATCTGCTCCCAATGGCGCCCTCCACACAAGGCATTCGAGGGA
>CAXSEO010000581.1:0-2191 GCA_964235525.1 uncultured Sphingomonas sp.
CGGACGTCGGGGTGGACGAACAGCGTGTCCGCTTTCTCGCTCGGGTCTTTGACACCGGTCAACGCGCGGCCCTGCCGTCGATCGTGCGCGTAGGTGACCGCGTTCTGATAAGCGACCTCCGCGACGCCGAGCCCTTGCAGGCCGACGCCGAGCCGGGCCGCATTCATCATGATGAACATCGCGGCAAGGCCCTTCATCTCCTCGCCGACCAGCCAGCCGGTCGCCCCGTCATAGTTCATCACGCAGGTCGAGTTGGCGTGGATGCCCATCTTGTGCTCGATCGAGCCGCAGCTGACCGCATTGCGCGCGCCCAGCGAACCGTCCGCTTCGACGATGAACTTGGGCACCACGAACAGCGAGATTCCCTTGGACGAGTCGGGCGCGCCCGGGGTCTTGGCCAGCACGAGATGAATGATGTTTTCGGTTAGGTCATGCTCGCCCGACGAAATGAAGATCTTAGTGCCAATCAGCTGGTAGGACCCGTCCGCCTGCGGCTCGGCGCGCGTCCGGATCAGGCCGAGATCGGTGCCGCATTGCGGCTCGGTCAGGTTCATCGTCCCGCCCCACTCGCCCGACACCAGCTTGGGAAGGTAGGTCGCCTTTTGCGCGTCCGACCCCTTGGCGATCAGCGCGGCGATCGCGCCGTGGGTCAGCCCCGGGTACATCGCGAACGCCATGTTGGCGCTGATCATATACTCCTGGAACGCGGTCGAGACGACGTGCGGCATCCCCTGCCCGCCGAACTCGGGCGCGTTGCCGAGCGTGGCCCAGCCGGACTCGACGAATTGGCGGTAGGCGTCCTTGAAGCCGGTCGGCGTGGTGACAGTCCCGTCCGAATGACGCGTGCAGCCCTCGCGATCGCCGACCTGGTTGAGCGGGAACAGCACCTCCGCGACGAACCGCCCGCCCTCCTCCAGCACCGCGTCGACCACATCGGGAGTCGCCGCCTCGAAGCGCGGGCGGTTGGCGTAGCGCGGCAGCCCGACAACATGCTCCAGCACGAAGCGGGTGTCGCGGACGGGGGGCGTAAAGCTGGGCATCGGGCGTCCTTGGATCGGGTCGCGCGGCGCTAACTGCCACGGGTGTAAGCGTCAACGCGGGTCGCACAACGCGCGGCCGTGCTGGTCTCGAAGCGCTGAGGCCTCGGCGAGGGAGTCGCTCAGCCGCTCGACGCTGAGCGCGACCAGTGTCGCGCGGCCGGTGCAGGCATTGTCGCACGCCGCCGGGAGTTCCGCGGGGAAGCTGACCCGGTCCCCCTCGAACCGCGCGGTGAAGCGGCATTCAGCGAGCGTAAGGTCGAGACGGTCGCCCGAGCGCGTCGCAGTGCCTCTTGCAGCACAGCCCTGCCCGCCGTCATAGCTCACCAACGCGCCGACCCGGTACGCGCCCGCGTCGGCGGGAACGAGGCAGAGGCGGTCGGTGTCGTGCGCGTAGAGCCCTATGGGGTCGACCCGCGAAGGGTCGGCGACCACGCCCGCCGCCTCCGCTGCCGTTTCGAGCTGGTCGCCGGGCGTGTCGCGACGCGGCGTTGCGGACGGCGCAGTGTGACACGCGGCGAGCAGCAGCGCCGCGATTGGGAGGGATCTCACTCGACCGGCACTAGCGCGTCACCCTCGACCCGCCGGTAGAAGCACGACCGCGCGCCGGTGTGGCAGGCGGGACCGGCAGGGTCGACGATCAGCTGCACCGCATCCTGGTCGCAGTCGATCCTGATCTCGACGACGCGAAGGACATTCCCCGACGTCTCCCCCTTGCGCCACAACCGCCCCCGACTTCGCGACCAGAACACCGCCTCGCGGGTGGCTCGCGTGGCCGCAAGCGCGTCGGCATTCATGTGCGCGACCATGAGCAGATCGCCGGTGACGCGGTCCGTGACCACGGCGGTGAGGAGGCCGGCGGAGTCGTATTTGGGGGTGAGGGGGGGCAGCTCATTGCAGGACGAATGCATATGCTAACTATAGCGACGGGGATGTCGCACGCACAGCCAAAGCGCTACCTCGTTCGGAGACATCGCTTGACCATAAGAGATCATTGCATCAATCCTGTTCCGGCGACGAGGAATACCAGCTGTGGTCACCTTCCGTGATCTACTCTCGGCCTATCACGACGCGGAGCCGTGTCCCGGTCCGTTCCCGGATCAATGCGCTATCAGGATTGGAAGCGCGTTGCGCGCCACTGGTGTGTCGCTCTC
>CAXSEO010000582.1:0-2184 GCA_964235525.1 uncultured Sphingomonas sp.
GGTCATCCCCATCTTCTTCGCGATCACGCCGGTACGCATGACCATGCTCCTTACAGAGGCACTCCCGTAACGGGAGTGCGTGTGTCAGCCCCAAATGCGAAGCGCGCCCCGTCCCGGGCTGGTGTTCTCGGCAATGCCTAGAACGTGACGGGAGACGCTGTCCCAACCGCGAGCGATTGGCGGTATCTCAATGTCTTGCTCCTGCGGGACCAGTCGGTCAACCGCGGGAGCAGGGCTGTTAGGCCAGCTTGATCTCCACGTCAACGCCCGCCGCGAGATCGAGCTTCATCAGCGCGTCGACCGTCTGCGGCGTCGGCTGCACGATGTCGAGCAGGCGCTTGTAGGTACGCGTCTCGAACTGCTCACGGGACTTCTTGTCGATGTGCGGGCCACGGTTGACGGTGAACTTGTCGATATGCGTCGGCAGCGGAATGGGCCCCCGGATCAACGCGCCGGTACGACGCGCGGTGTCGGCGATGTCGCCCGCGGCCTGGTCGAGCACGCGATGATCGAACGCCTTCAAGCGAATGCGGATGTTGTTGTCCATGCTACCCTACCGATGCGAAAGAGCGGGCCGCCGCGCGGCTCGTACTGTTCTGTGTCGACGCTGGCGGGCGATGCCGAAGCGGCAATGCCCTACATTAAAAGGAAACGGCCAGCCCCGGGGTTCCGGGACCGGCCGTCTCGTTACAGCAGCCTATATTACTTGGAGATCGCGCTGACAACCCCCGCGCCGACGGTGCGACCGCCCTCGCGGATCGTGAAGCGCTGGCCGACGTCCATCGCGATCGGCGCGATCAGCTTGATGCCCAGCGCCACATTGTCGCCCGGCATCACCATCTCGGTACCCTCGGGCAATTCGACGGTGCCGGTCACGTCCGTGGTGCGGAAATAGAATTGCGGGCGGTAGTTGGCGAAGAACGGCGTGTGACGGCCGCCCTCTTCCTTCGACAGCACATAGACTTCCGAGTTGAAGTCGGTGTGCGGCTTGATCGTGCCCGGCTTGCAGAGCACCTGCCCACGCTCGACCTCGTCGCGCGCGACGCCGCGGATCAGCGCGCCGACATTGTCGCCCGCCTGGCCCTGATCAAGCAGCTTGCGGAACATCTCGACGCCGGTGACCGTGGTCTTGCGGACGGTCGGGTGGATGCCGACGATCTCGACTTCCTCGCCGACCTTGACGATGCCGGTCTCGACGCGGCCGGTGACGACCGTGCCACGGCCCGAGATCGAGAACACGTCCTCGATAGGCATCATGAACGGCTTGTCGAGCGGACGCTCGGGCTGCGGGATATACTCGTCGACCGCCTTCATCAGCTCGAGCACGGCTTCCTTGCCGAGCTTCTCGTTCGAGCCGCTGAGTGCGCAGGTCGCCGAGCCCTGGACGATCGGGATGTCGTCGCCCGGGAACTCATAGGACGACAGCAGCTCGCGAATCTCCAGCTCGACCAGTTCGAGGATCTCGGCGTCGTCGACCAGATCGACCTTGTTCATGAACACCACCATCGCGGGCACGCCGACCTGACGCGCGAGCAGGATGTGCTCGCGGGTCTGCGGCATCGGGCCGTCGGTGGCGGACACGACCAGGATCGCGCCGTCCATCTGCGCCGCGCCGGTGATCATATTCTTCACATAGTCGGCGTGGCCCGGGCAATCGACGTGGGCGTAGTGGCGCGCGGTGGTCTCGTACTCGACGTGCGCGGTCGAGATGGTGATGCCGCGCTCGCGCTCCTCGGGTGCCTTGTCGATGTTCGCGAAGTCGACCGCGGTGCCGCCCGTCGTCTCCGCCAGCACCTTGGTGATCGCGGCCGTCAGCGAGGTCTTGCCGTGGTCGACGTGCCCGATCGTGCCGATGTTGAGATGCGGCTTGTTCCGCTCAAATTTTGCCTTCGCCATTATTCCCTACCTTCTGGATTTCGTCTGGGCCGCCAAGGCCTCGCGAACGCGGCCCCATAGCGGCGGATTGTCGGTTACGCCAGCCCGGCGCACGCGAGTGCGTTACGCCAGCTTCGCCTTCACCTCGTCCGCGACGTTCGCGGGCACTTCGTCATAGTGCGAGAACTGCATCGAGTAGCTCGCGCGCCCTTGGGTGAACGAACGGAGCTGGTTCACATAGCCGAACATGTTCGCCAGCGGCACCATCGCCTCGACCGTCTGCGCGTTGCCGCGGCTGTCGGTGCCCTG
>CAXSEO010000583.1:0-2181 GCA_964235525.1 uncultured Sphingomonas sp.
CTCACAATCCCGATGTGGTCGCGGCGGGCATGGACCTGCTCACGCATTTCGAAACATATGGCAAGGCGGAGGGCAGACTCGGTTACGACCCGGCGGCGGGCACCGCAGCCGATGGCACCACTGCCGCGTCGTACACCACGATCGCCGCAGCGAGCGGGAACGCGACGCTGGTCGGAACATCGGCCTCTGACACGTTCAAGCTGTCGCCCGGCTTCGGCGTCGATACCGTGACCAACTTCGACGTCGGACACGACAAGCTCGACGTTTCGAGGCTGCTCGCCAAATACGGGACGCCGACACTCACCGACATGGCCAACCATGCGGGGACGACGGCGCATTGGTCCGGCGGCGAGACGGTGCAGCTGCTCGGGGTCTCGCACACCGACGCCCAGCACGCGCTGGGCTTCTAGCTCAGAACGCGGGAGCTTCGGCCACAACCAACGCGCGACGCACATGGACCCGCCGGGCCAGTGCGTCGCGCAGCGGCTGGTCTACATAGGTCAACGCGAGCCAGGCCAGGCCCATGATGCCCAACGCCAACGCGAAGCCCTTCAGGGTCGAATTAAGGCCAAGTGGTTTGAGCAGGCGCGCCCCGAGCAGTATGACCGGGTAATGGACGGCATAGATCGGGTAGGACAGCTCATCCAGTTGATCGAAGATCGTGCGGAGGCGACCCATCGGCTCATTCTGCACCGCCGCGATCAGGATCACCGGAAAGGCGATTCCAATCGTCGGCATAACTAGGGCCGCCGGAACGACGCCCGATGGCGACTGCATCATGCACAACATCATGATCGGGATAACGCGAAGGGACGGAAGACGATTGCTACGCCAAAGTTGGTAAAGCGCAACGCCGAGCAGAAACGAGAAAGCGGTTCGCGACGTGCTCAGCAGCATCGTGATGTTCGCGAAGGCTATAATCCTGTCATGATACACCGCGGCCGGAATCAGCAGCACGCCGAGGACGACGACAGTCCGCAACGTCCGTCGGACACCAAGCCGAAATAGTCCGGCGGCGAACGAGATGTTGATCACCATCTCGTAGAAAAGCGACCAGCCGGGCGGGTTCAGCGGGAACGAGCCGGCATAAAACACGTCCGGAATCAGGAACAGCGCAGAGGGAAGCGCCAGTGCTGCATCCTTGAGATGCCACAGCTCTCCATCCTTGAGCACGTCGACCACCGGGTAAGCAAGGCCCACCGCGCAACCGAGATAATAGAGCGGAAACAGTCGCATGACCCGTAGCCGCGAAAACCAGAAGACTGTCATGCCTACATCCAGCTTGCGGGCGTAACCGTTTGCGATGACGAAGCCGCTGATCAGGAAAAGCAGGTCGACCGCGAGGTAGGACGACGGCATGATCGGGAGCTTGGGGGCGATCAACTGCTGGATGTGCCACAACATCACGAACAGCGCCGCGAAGCCGCGTAGCACATCCAACGTATGGAACCGTTTCATCGCCATCCCCTCGTTTATGCAGAGAGCCCTCATCGTTCCAGCCGATCACTACATCCCCGGCTTGGCCTTGAACTTCCAAGCCCGAATATAATCCACCTCCATTCGCGCCGGGAACTTGGTCCCCGCATCCGGATATCCCGGCCAGCTCCCGCCCACCGCCAGATTGGCGACCAGGAACATCGGCTTGTGCATGTCCGGCGGCGTCGGCTCGGACGAGACCTTTGCGCCGTCGACATAGTAATCGACCGTCGCGTGGGTCCACAACGCGCCATATCGGTGAAACCCGTCGGGCGTCGGCGTCAGCTGCGACACCGTGCCCGACTTCATCGGCGCGACCGAATGTAGCGTCTGATAGACGGTGGTCGGCTCGTGGCCGAGCTCCTCCACCACGTCGATCTCGGGTGGCCAGGTGCCGTCCTCGGGCAGCAGCCAGAAAGCGGGCCACAGGCCGCGCCCCTCGGGGAAGCGCGCGCGGATCTCGAAATAACCGTAGAGCTGCGAGAAATGGCCGCGCGAGTTAAGCGCGCCCGAGCCGTATTCGATATCCTTTAGCGCGCTGTTCGCCTGCGCCGGCGGCAGCGCGTTCACCGCCGCCCGCACGACCGACCGCTCGGCGGCAGTCAACGGCTTGGCGGTGATTAACAGCTTGCCGTCCGCGACGGTCAGCGGCTGCTCATTGATGCCGAGATAACCGGGATTCAGGTAAATCTGGTGCTCGCCGTT
>CAXSEO010000584.1:0-2172 GCA_964235525.1 uncultured Sphingomonas sp.
TGGCGATCCAGGGGATGGCGGGAATGATCGGCACCGTCCGCCAGATCGCGATCGCCTGTCACGATTTCATCGCGGATGAAGGCGGTCCCGCTAACACCCGCACGCTGCAGTTGGTGCGATCCTTCCTGACCGACAATGGCTTCGACATCATCGAGCGCTCGAGCGATCCTCGCCCATGGGTCCGCGATCAGGTATATGGCGTTCGACGTTCCGCCTGACGATCAGTCCTTACGGCTGTAGACTGGCGGTTGATCTCCGGTCTTCAGCGACGTTGCCGCTCGGCAGACGTCGTCGGCGTATAATGGCGCTTGGCTCCAATAAGCGCGCGCCCCCAGCGACAGCGCGGAGTAGCGATCCGGGTCGTTCAACAACGCGACCAGCTCGTCCGCCGCGGCACCCAGATCGTCGGGATCGACCAATATGCCAGTCCGTCCAGGCTCCACGTAGCGGCGCATCTGGCCGACCGGTGTCGCCACCGGGACAAGCCCGAGCTGCATCCCCTCCACCGCCGCCATGCACATGCCCTCGAACCGGCTGAGCTGAAGAAAGAAGCTGGCCGATGACGCCGCGTTGGCGCGGTTTCCCGGCGTTATCACGCCCGGAAAATGGATCCGGTCGCCGACTCCCATGCGGATCGCCTGCGCGATCAACGCATCCTTCGCGCCGTCGTCGCGGCCATAGGCATGAAGCGTAGCGAAGATGCCGCGCTCGGCGAGGAACGCGATCAACGTGATCGCCCGATCCACCCCCTTTTGCTGGTGCAGGCGTCCCCAGCTGACGAACGTCGGGTCGAGCGCGGTCGCGCGTCGCGGCACCAGCTGCTCCGTGACGAAGGAGATGACGGTCTGACGCTTGGTCGCCGGTACGCCGCGCGAGACCAGCGCCACCTCGCTATCGGCCCACACCGCGTCCGCCAGCCGGATCGCGATGCGCGAGAAGATCGCGTCGAGGAGATGCGAGTCGATCTCAAGATGGAGGAAATAGACGATGCGACGCCGTCGCAGAAACAAGCGGGCGAGTACCAGCAGCGGCACCGATTTCCAGAGCGAGAAGATCAGCACGTCCGTACGGCTTCGACGCAACCGCCGGAATGCGTGAACATAGGCGGATAGACTGCCCCAGGACAGGTTCGATATCCCCTTCACATGGCGGGCGCGGAGTTCTCCCGTTGGATTGAGGATGAATAGCAATTCGCACCGGCACGAAAGGTCGGGACGGGACAGGATCGTTTTCGCCGCGATCTCGACGCCGCCGGTGCCATCTTCAGGAATGATATGGAGGATGCTCACCTCGGGAGCGGATGACGGATCAGTCACTTTCGTCAGCGAGCCCCAGTATCGCGAAATGTCGCCGGATCACTCGCGACTCCTCGAAGGGTGCGACCGCCCGCGCCAGGTTTTCCGGCGCGACCGGCCGATCGAGTGCCTTCTCGATGGCGTCGGCCAGCGAGACGGGATCGTGAACCTTCGCAAGATAGCCGTATTCGTCGCTGCCGATCACCTCTCTCGGGCCGGTGGGACAGTCGGTCGCGACGGGAGTGCAGCCGCACGCCATTGTCTCGACCAGCACGTTGGGAAGCCCCTCGGCGCGCGACGACAAGGCGGAGACCGGCGCCTTGCTGAAATAGGCGCGCGGGTTGGCGACCCGCCCCGGGAGCCAGACGCGATCCTCCAGCCCATGGTCGCGCACCATGCCCTCAAGTCGCTCGCGCTGGTGCCCCTCGCCGAAGATCGCGAGGCGGACCGCGCGGCCGCGATCGGTGGCGATCTTCACCGCGTCGATCAGGTCGTGATACGCCTTGCGCCTGGTCAGCGTGCCCGCGGCTACGATCACCGGCAGCTCGGGGTGCGTGAACCAGGGGTGGTCGACCGGCTCGGCCGCCTTTGCGCGCGAGGCGGCGTCGTCGATGATATTATAGACGCAGACGTGCGGTGCGTCGGCGAAGATAGTGCGATATTGCTCGACCATATCCTTCGAAACGCAGGTCAGCGCGTCCGCGCGCCACATCACCGAGCGGAGCAGCTGCTTGCGCGCCCACCCTTTTGTGAATGGCGTGTTCGAGTAGGAGTCGAACGGTGACACGCGCGAAGACCCGCTGATCTTCGCCCGGCTCCGGGTCAGCACGGCGGCAGTCAATACCACGCCATTCAGATGGTCCTCCGCCGAGAATAC
>CAXSEO010000585.1:0-2170 GCA_964235525.1 uncultured Sphingomonas sp.
GGAGGAAGTCCGCATTGGATACGAGGACGACAACCCGGACAAGCCGTACATCAAGGGGCGAATGTTCAACAAGGCGAACATGCCGATCTACGACCTGCCCGCGAACAAGACGCGCACCGTGTTCCGCTCGAAGACCTATGGCCAGTCGGGCCCCTACCCCGATGCTCGCCCGCTCGACACCGGCGCGCCTGATGCCAATGAGATCCGGCTGGAGGATTCGGGCGGCAAGGAGGAGTTCTTCGTCCACGCCAACCGCGACATGAACACGCGCGTCCGCTTCAAGGAATCGCACCACGTCGGCAACGACCAGCAGCATATCGTTGGCAACGACCGCTCCGCCGAGGTCGGGCGCAACGAGAAGAAGAAGGTCGGCCAGGACCGCGATGTCACGATCGTCCAAAGCGACCATCTCAAGGTCGGGACGACCTTATTGATCGAGGCGGAGACGAGCATCACGCTCAAGGTCAAGGGCTCGTCTATTGTTATTTCACCCCAAGGCATCGCGATCACGGGCCCGCTCGTCGCGGTGGAGGGGATTAACGAGGTGGTCGTGTTTACCAAGGGCACTGCGGAAGTGAACGGTAGTACGACCCTGATCCTGAACGGCGGTATGACCCACATCAATCCCGGAGGAGCCGGGGGCGCATCGTCTGAGCCGGAAGGGTCCGGTCCAGGCGGCGGCGGCAGCTTTGGCGGTGGCGGCGCGGGTGGAAGCTGGTGACGGGACGGTCCGTCGGCAGTTGGGACGCGGTCCGCTTGACCCAGGCGCGCCAGGTGGCGGTGTTGATCGGCGTCGATGATGACGCCTTGCCCGACGCCGGTCTCGACGTCCGCACACAATACGCCGCGCTGCGCGATGCGGGTGATCTGCCAGCTGCAAGCGAGTATCTCGGCCACGCGCTGCCGCGTCCCGACGTGGTCGACTGGGCCGCGCGCGTCCTGACCGAGGAAGCGGCGCACCTCGATCTGCCACGGCGGTCGCGGCAGGCGCTGGACACCGCGTTACGCTGGCTCGGCGCGCCCAGCGACACTCACCGCCGCGCGGCGCATGCCGCCGCCGGGGCCGCCCCGCGCGGAAGCGCCGAACGCTATCTCGGGTTCGCCGTGTTCTACTCCGGCGGCACCGTCGCCGCGGCCGATCTCCCGCCCGTGCTGCCGCCCGCGCACGCCTGCGCGCGCTATTGCGTGGGCGCGATCGAGCAGGCGGCGTATCGCTCTGGCGAGGCGTCGCGCGTATTCGCGCGCGCGCTGGCGCTCGGCGAGGCGGTTGCGGAACGGGGGGCCGCCGCGCTGGATCGAACGGGATGACGCTGACGCTCGCGATCCGCAACCTTGCCCGGCTCGACAACGGCATGCCGACCGAGTTCGTGCTGCATCAGCGCGGCGCGGTGGTGGGGCGCGCCGCAACTTGCGACTGGAGCCTGCCCGACCCGCGCAACTACATCTCCTCGCGCCACCTCGACATCCGCTATGACGGGCGTGGTTATGTCGTCACCGACATCAGCACCAACGGCAGCTTCCTCAACGGCCAGGCCGAACGGATGAGCGCGCCTCGCCCAGTGGAGGAGGGCGACCGGTTCCAGGTCGGGCATTACGACATCGTCGCCACCTTGAGCGGCGAAGCGGCGATCCCGGCGGGCGTGGAGCCGGTCTCTCCGCCGCCCGAATGGCGCGGCTGGGATTCGGGCAGTGGCGATGTGGCTACTCCCGCGCCCGCCAGTGACTGGGGAGCCGCTCCGGCGGCAAGCGGGTGGGATGCCACGCCGACCCCGCCGAGCGTCGGCAAGCCATGGCAACCGCAGGTCGGCCCGTCGCTTGCCCGCCCGGCGGCGCACCGGAGCGCGGACCTGTCCGGACCGTCGCCTGCGGTGGTCAGCGGCGGCTGGAGCCCGTCCGCGCGCGCGCCCGACCTGCCCGTCGCTTCCGCCTGGGCCGCCGCGACCCCCGCGCCCGAGCCCGCTTCGGGCTGGTCGAGCCCGGTCCCGGACCGCCCGGCCCCGCCCACGCCCGACGACGTCTGGGGCCGGATCGCCGACGGCAATGTAGTGGACTGGGCGCGCGGCGGGTTCGGCCAGCCGGTCGAGCCCGCGCGCGACCCGCTCGGCCTCGCGCCCCCGCCCGCGCGCGAGGCGCTGCCGCGCGAGGCACCGCCGGTCGCGCCCCTGGCTGG
>CAXSEO010000586.1:0-2166 GCA_964235525.1 uncultured Sphingomonas sp.
GTCTTTGCGATGGCGCGTACAACGGGGTACCGCGCCGGCATCCGGGCGGTAGGGAGCAGCTGCGATGTTGACGCTTGAACGGCAGCCCGGAGTTCCGGCTGCTTCCGTTGAACCCGAGAGCGAGGCGGCGATGCGCGCTCGCATCCTCGACCTGGTCGGTCAGTATGCTCGCGCGTTCCACGCCCCCAAGCCGTTTCAGCCCGGCAGCAGTCCCGTACCCGTGTCCGGCAAGGTCTATGGCGAGGAGGAGGTGCGCTCGCTGGTCGACGCATCGCTCGATTTCTGGCTTACGACCGGCCGCTTCAACGAAGCTTTCGAGGCCCGGCTGGCCGAGCGGCTCGGCGTCCGCCATGCGCTGACCACGAACTCCGGCTCGTCCGCCAACCTGCTTGCCCTGTCCTCGCTCACCTCGCACTACCTGCGCGGCGAAGCGCTGAAGCCGGGTGACGAGGTGATTACGGTCGCGACGGGTTTCCCGACGACCGTCAACCCGTCGCTCCAATATGGTCTGATGCCGGTGTTCGTCGACGTCGACATCCCGACCTACAACGTCCGCCCCGACATGATCGAGGCGGCGGTGTCGCCGCGCACCCGCGCGATCATGATCGCGCACACGCTGGGCAATCCGTTCGACCTTGGCGAAGTGATGCGGGTCGCGCAGAAGCACGGCCTGTTCGTGGTCGAGGACTGCTGCGACGCGCTGGGCGCGACCTATGACGGCCGGGGCGTCGGCACGTTCGGCGACATCGGCACGCTGTCTTTCTACCCCGCGCACCACATCACCATGGGCGAGGGCGGCGCGGTGTTCACCGACAAACCGCGGCTAAAACGTGTGATCGAGTCAATGCGCGACTGGGGACGTGACTGCTGGTGCGCTCCCGGGCAGGATAATACCTGCGGCAAGCGGTTCTCGCGCAAGCTCGGCAACCTGCCGCTCGGTTACGATCACAAATACACGTATAGCCACTGCGGCTATAATCTGAAGATCACCGACATGCAGGCGGCGGTCGGGCTCGCGCAGATGGACCGGCTGGAAGACTTCATCGCCGCTCGGCAACATAATTTCGACCGGTTGACCGCCGTGTTCGGAGAGTGGGAAGACCTGTTCATCCTGCCGGAGGCGACCCCCAACAGTCGCCCGTCCTGGTTCGGCTTCCCGCTCACCTTGCGCGAAGGTGCCGGTTTCGAGCGCGACGCGCTGGTCCGGCACCTCGACGCACACCGCATCGGCACCCGGTTGCTGTTCGGCGGCAACCTCACCCGCCAGCCCTACATGCGCGGGCGCGACTATCGGGTGGTCGGCGACCTGACCAACGCGGACGTGGTCACCGACCGGTGTTTCTGGATCGGCTTGTATCCCGGGATCACCGGCGATCACATCGACTATGTCGCGCAGGTCGTTCGCGACTTCCTCCGGCGGTAGTCTTCCGTACGGCCTTTCCTTCTCAGGAGTTCATGTGAACGGTCCCGACCTTTCCCATTTCGAGTCGCTGAAGGGCGAGTTCGAAGCCGAGGGGCTTTCGCGCGAGGCGGTGGCGATCGAGGTCGCCTGGGCGGCGCGGCGCGGGGCCGATTACCTCGTCAAGATCGGCGGTTGCGAGGCCAAGTCTGACATCCTGTTCCTGCGCGCGCTGGGCGTTACCGGCGTGGTGGCACCGATGATCGAGAGCGCGTTCGCCATGTCGAAATACATGGCGATGCTTGCGCCGGGCGCGTTCCGTCATGTCGGGGTGACGATCGAGACGATCACTGCCGTCGAGCGGATCGAGGCGATCATCGACGCGGGTACGCTGCTCGACAATGTGACGATCGGGCGCTCTGATCTCACCGGCTCGTTCGGCGGCGCAAGTGTCGACTCGCCCGAGACGATGGAGATGGTGCGAACCGTCGCACGGGCTGCGCGCGCGCGAGGCCGGGCCGTGACGATGGGCGGCGGCATCAACGTCCATACCCGGGAGCTGCTGCGCTCGGACGCGGAACTCGCCGCGTTGCTCGACAGCGTCGAAACGCGCAAGGTCGTGATGCCGCTAGCGGCGTTCCTCGAGCCCGGTACGCTGGAGCGCGCAATCGAGACGGAGCTCGCCCTGCTCGACCTGCACGCGCCGCCGCTGCACGATCGACTGTCCGAGGTCTCGGCGCGCGCGGGCGCGATCCGCGCGCGGCTTT
>CAXSEO010000587.1:0-2163 GCA_964235525.1 uncultured Sphingomonas sp.
AGGTCAGCCCCGAATAGGCGCATTTGCCGCAGGGATCGAGCGTCCGGAGCACCCGCCCGTCGCGCGCCGAGCGGACGACGATCACGCCATGCGCGGTCGCGCCCGCAGCCTCGACACTCGCGACCTCGTCGCCGTTGGCGGACATGGCCAGCGACTGATAGCCGCGCACCGGCGCGGCGACCGCAGGCGCGGCGACGGTGGCCAGAAACATCGCGGCAACGATACGCATGGAGCACTCCCGACAAGTTCATCATGGCTATCAGGTCAATTCGAAATCCGAAAGGACCGGCTGCAGCCGCAATGCGTTTGACGCGCGAAGGAGCCAAGCCATGACCACCCGTGATCCCGACGCCAACTACCCGACCACCGAGACCGATCACCCGAACCTGTCGACCGAGCATCAGGAGAAGGGCGACGCGCGTCGGCCGAGCGATCTGCTCGACAAGGACCAGCCGCCCTCCACCGAGGGCACCGACGCGCCGGTGCGGAAGAACTCGCTGCTGTAGGGTGTTTTCGGAGCCGGTCATGGGCGAGGCCAGTTGGTTATGGGCGCTTGCGCCGCAGCTGCATTGCGCCCATAACCACCGTTGCTACAGTCGCATATCGACGGTCTAACGGCGCTTTGCGGCCCCTTCTTCCTTCTTTCCCTGCTGCCGAGGGCAACGGGCGTCCGACGTTTCGGCCGCCCCCGAACAAGAAGGAACGACCCATGACCACCGGAACCGTCAAGTTTTTCAACGCCGACAAGGGCTATGGCTTCATCGCCCCCGAGGGCGGCGGCAACGACGCCTTTGTCCACATCTCCGCCGTCGAGCGCGCGGGAATGGTCACGCTCCAGCAGAACCAGCGGGTTCAGTATGAGCTGGAGCAGGACCGCCGCGGCAAGATGAGCGCGGTGAACCTGCAGGCGGCCGACTAAGCCACCCCGACGGCGGTCCCATCCGGGGCCGCCGTTTTCCATCCGCGCGAGGAGCTCACCAAATGAACGACAGCCCCACCTTCTTTCGCTCCCGCGCCGATGCCGAACGCGCCGCCGCCGATGCCGCGACGCTGGACAATGTCCGTGACCGCTGCGACCGGGCCGCGCAGGCCTGGGAAGCGATGGCGACGCGCGCGGAGCGGACGCAAACGCTGCGGCTGACCCGCGAGGCCGCGACCCGGCACGCGGTGGCCGGGCTGCCGGCCGAATAAGCGCCGGAACAGCGCGGGGTCCCGCCCGTTTGGAAGGACAGACCTCCAGCGACGGACCGCGCGATGAACCCCAGAACTTTCCTCACCGGCCTCGGCGCGTTCGGCGCGGGCATCGCCGCGCTGTTCGCCGGTGCCGTAGTGGGCGAGGCCTATGTGGCAAAGCTGCCCGAGCGGACGAAGGACAAGGAGCCGAGCGCTCCCGTCGACACCGGCCCGGCGCTGATCGAGGCTCCGCACGTCGCGGAGGACCGCGACGGCCCGGTCGACACCGCCCCCGGCGCGCCGGGGGTCGCGACCGCTGCCCCGGACCCCTCGCCCGAGCACGTCCCTACCGACCTCCTTGCCGATACCCCGTCGGGCCAGACCCGCGCGCCCGACGCGTTCCGCCCCGACCCGACCGCCCCGGTCCCGCCCGAAATGCGGGAGTCGCTCCGCCCCGCGACCGGCCCCGCCAAGGCGTTCGCCGCCAACGAGGGTGACACGGTGACCGAGCCGCTCAACCCGGGCTGACCTTCCCTCTCCACACGAAAGCCTTACCCATGGATTACAAGAAGCTCAGCCTCGGCCTCGGCGTGTTCTCGGTTGCGCTGGGCGCGGCGGAACTGTTCGCATCAAAGCGGATCACCAGGGCGCTCGACGCGGAAGGGCATGAGGGGCTGGTCAAGGGCTTTGGCGGGCGCGAGATTGCCGCCGGCCTCACTATCCTCGCCGCCCCCGCGCATGCGCCACGTATCTGGAACCGGTTCGCGGGCGATATCATGGACATCATCGCCACCAGCGCGGCGGCCAAGAACAGCCCGAAGAACAAGGCGACCTGGGGCGCGCTCGCGTTCGTGGTCGGCGCGGCGGCACTCGACGCCTGGGTCGCGATCGGGCTCGATGAGCAGACCGGCAAGACGCTGCCGACCCACGCGCCGCTGCCGTCCTGATCCCTTCACCATCGGAGTAGTCCCATGAGCATCTTCGGCACGA
>CAXSEO010000588.1:0-2158 GCA_964235525.1 uncultured Sphingomonas sp.
CTCGATTATCACCAGCACCGCCTCCCCCGTCGCCACGCGCACGCCCTCCACCAGCGAGGCGAGGTCGCGCGGACGCAGCACGGTCATCGCCGGTGGCGCACCAGCGTCACGCCGATCGACTCGCCCGCCTCGGCGATCGCGAGCTTGACGATCCTGACCCGCACCCGCCGCACCCGCGCGTCCTGGAGGAACAGCGTCTCCGCGATGTGATCGGCGACCGCCTCGATCAGCTTGAAATGCTGGCCCGGCGGGAGCGCGGCGGTGGCGGCGTGCTTGAGGTCGAGATAGTTCTTGGACGCGGCCAGCGGCGTGTCGGGCAGATACTGCGGCAGGCAGTCGAGGTCGGCGGTGATCGACACGCGCAGCGGCTGCGGCAGGTGCGTCTCCTCCGAATAGATGCCGGTCAGCACCATCACCTCGAGGTCATGGACCTCCAGCTGGAGCAGGTCGTCCATAGGAGGCCGCATCGATACCCTCGCTTGCGTTCGGTCGCGCCCCCGCTAGAGGGCGCGCTCCCCGAAAGGAAGGACCGCCGTTGTTCGAGTTCGCGCCGCTGGCAATCGTGGAGGCCCAGGCGGTGGAGCGCTTGCTCGACCGCGCGTTCGAGCCCGGCCGTCGCACGCGCACCGGCTATGCGATCCGCGCGGGCGTGGCGGCGGTTCCGGCGCTGAGCTTCGCGGCGCTCGACGGGGCCGTGCTGGTGGGGACGATCCAGTGCTGGCCGGTGTGCCTCGTCGCGGCGAACGGGGGCGGGCACGCGCTGGTGATGGTCGGCCCGGTGGCGGTAGAGCCCGCGCGGCAGGGCGAGGGCGTCGGGCAGGCGCTGATGACGCGCTCGCTGGCGGCGGCGGAAGCGCGCGGGCTGGGCGGCGCGCTGTGCCTGATCGGCGACCCGGACTATTACGGTCGCTTCGGGTTCACCGCGGCGCGCACCGCGGAGTGGCAGGTGCCCGGCCCGGTCGAGCGCCACCGCCTGCTCGCGCGCGGCGACTCGGTGCCAGCGATCGCCGGGGTGCTCGGCCCGAGGGTGGCGGCCTGACTTTACCCGGAGCGCGCCCGCGCCTACCTGCCGCGCCATGCCGATGGACGCGCTTCCCGACCTCGCCACCATGTCGCTCGCCGAGGTCGCGCAGGCGGTGGCGGAGCAGCGGCTGCCCCCCGTCGACCGCTGGAACCCGACGCATTGCGGCGACAGCGGGATGCGGATCGCGCGCGACGGGACGTGGTGGCATGAGGGCTCGCCGATCGGGCGCGAGACGATGGTGCGGTTGTTCTCCACCATCCTGCGCCGCGAGCCGGAAGGCGCGTATGTGCTCGTGACCCCGGTGGAGAAGCTCGACATAGAGGTTGAGGACGCGGCGTTTCAGGCGGTGGAGATGAAGGCGGAGGGCGAGGGACGCACGGCGCGGCTGGCGTTTCGGCTCAACACCGGCGATCTCGTCACCGCCGGGCCGGAGCACGCGCTGCGCTTCGCCTCGGGGGAGGATGGCCCGCGCCCGTATCTGCACGTGCGCGGGGGCATGGAGTCGCTGGTCGCGCGCGCGATCTATTACGACCTGGCCGAGCTGGCGCTGGCGAACGACCCGCCGGGGGTGTGGAGCGAGGGCGCGTTCTTCCCGCTCGACCCGGGCGAGTGACGCTGGGTCAGCGGCTGCGGGACGCGCTGGCGCAGGGGGTGGACGGCGTGTTGCTGGCGGGTGACCACCCGGACCTCGCGCTGCTCGGGCCGGTCACCCCCGCCGCCGTGCTCGTCGCCGTGACCGACCGCGCCGAGCCGGGCGTGATCCTGACCGAACGCGCGCAGGGGCTGCGCCGCCATGCGGGCCAGATCGCGTTCCCGGGCGGGCGCATCGACGCGGGCGAGGACGCGGTCGCGGCCGCGCTGCGCGAGGCGGAGGAGGAGGTCGCGCTCCCGCGCCGCGCGGTGGAGGTGGTCGGGGTCGCCGACCGCTACCGCACGGTGACGGCCTATGAGGTCACGCCCGTCATCGGCGTCGTCCCGCCCGACCTGCCGCTCCGCGCGAGCGAGGCGGAGGTAGCGAGTGTGTTCGAGGTGCCGCTCGCCTTTTTGCTCGACCACGCGAATCACCGCCCCGCGACGCGCGACTGGCAGGGACGCGAGCGGCGCTATTGCGAGATCGTGTGGGGGGAGCGACGC
>CAXSEO010000589.1:0-2143 GCA_964235525.1 uncultured Sphingomonas sp.
AGGACGTGGTGGGCATGCCCTTCTTCTCGCCCGCCAACGTGATGACGCTGCTGGAGGTCGTGCGCGGCGCGAAGACCGCGCCGGACGTGCTCGCGACCGTCATGGCGCTGGCCAAGAAGATCAAGAAGGTCGCGGTGGTCGCGGGCGTCACCTATGGCTTCATCGGCAACCGAATGCTGATGCCGCGTCAGGTCGAGGCGAACAAGCTGCTGATGGAAGGCGCGACCCCCGAGCAGATCGACAAGGTGCATGTCGCGTTCGGGATGCCGATGGGCCCGTTCCAGATGGCCGACCTCGCCGGCGTCGACATCGGCTGGCACCGCGACCCGTCCCGGATCGAGAACATCCGCGACGCGCTTGCCGCCGAGGGCCGCTGGGGACAGAAGAAGCAGGCGGGCTTTTATGACTATGACGAGAAGCGGAACGCGACCCCCAGCCCCCGTGTCGCCGAGATCATCGAGGAGTTCCGCAGTCGTTCGGGCGCGGGTGCCAAGCGCGACATCACCGACGAGGAGATCGTCGAGCGCACGCTGTATCCGATGGTCAACGAGGGCGCGCTGATCCTGGAGGAGGGCAAGGCGCAGCGTGCGTCGGACGTCGATGTGGTGTGGATCTATGGCTATGGCTGGCCGGTCTATCGCGGCGGTCCGATGTTCTGGGCGGAGCATGAGGTCGGCCATGACAAGCTGGTCGCCGGGCTGGAGAAGCATAGGTTCGAGGTCGCGAAATCGCTCAAGGCGAAGGTGAAGCAGCCCGAGGCGGTGGCGTGAAAGCTGGGGCCGGGGTCGGCTGACATGGAGCGCACCGCCCTCGCCACCGCCGCCGCGATCCGGCGCGGGGAGACGACCGCGCTCGCGGAATGCGACGCCGCGATCGCGCGCATCGAAGCGCGCGACGAGGCGATCAACGCGGTGGTGGTGCGCGACTTCCACCGCGCCCGCGCCGCCGCGCGCGCGCTCGACGAGGCGGGGGCGGACGAACGACCTCTGTTCGGCGTATCGATGACGGTGAAGGAGAGCTTCGACGTCGCCGGGCTGCCGACGACGTGGGGCTTTGCCGAACACCGCGAGCACATCCCCACGCAGGACGCGGTCGCCGTGCAGCGCCTGAAGGCGGCGGGCGCGGTGATCCTCGGCAAGACCAATGTGCCGGTCAGCTTGGCCGACCTGCAATCGGTCAACCCGGTGTACGGGCGCACCAACCACCCGCTCGACCCGACCCGCACACCGGGCGGTTCCTCGGGCGGCGCGGCCGCCGCGCTCGCGTCGGGCATGGTGCCGCTGGAGGTCGGCTCGGACATCGGCGGCTCGATCCGGGTGCCGAGCCATTTCTGCGGCGTCTGGGGGCACAAGCCCAGCTACGGCGCGCTGTCGATCGCGGGTCAGGCGATGCCGGGCACCGACGGCGCGCCGATCGCGATGTCGGTGATCGGTCCGATGGCGCGCAGCGCGGACGATCTCGCCACCGCGCTCGACGTGCTCGCCGACCTGCCGCTCCCGCGCGCGCGGGAGCGGCACGACGCGGCGGGGCTGCGCGTTCTGGTGCTGGCGCAAAGCCCGGTCGCGCCGATCAGCACCGCCGTGGCAGCGACGCTGGAGCGGGTCTCGGCGGCGCTGGCGCGGGCCGGGGCGGAGGTGGTCCGCGACCACCCACTGCTTCCCAATCAGACGCAGCAGTTCCCCGCCTATATCCGCCTGCTCCTCACCACGCTCGCGCGCGGCGGCGCGTCCGCCGACGGCGTGCAGGCCACCCTGCCCGAATGGCTCGCCATGCTCGACGCGCAAGCGCGTAACCAGCGCGCATGGCGGCGGCTGTTCAGCGAGGTCGACGCGGTGATCGCTCCTGCGTTCGGCACGACCGCCTTCGCGCACAGCGATGTCGACGGCGCGCATCGGATGCTCAGCGTCGACGGCGCGGAGACGCCGTTCGGCCTCCAGTTCGCGTTTCCCGGCCTCGCGACCTATCCCGGCCTGCCCGCCACCGCCGTGCCCATCGGCGCGGACGCGAACGGCTTGCCGATCGGCGTTCAGGTCATCACCGACCTGCACCAGGACCATCAGGCGATCGCGTTCGCGCGCCTCGCCCACCACCTCACGAGGACTCACCCATGACCGACCTCGACACCTTCCGCACCGAAACTCGC
>CAXSEO010000590.1:0-2131 GCA_964235525.1 uncultured Sphingomonas sp.
TCGGAGCCGCGATCACGGGGGCTTTCACGTCATCGGCATCGAGCGCCGCAACCTTCGGCGATGTCGCGCCCGCGATTTTTGCGCCTATCGCGTGAGCGGCGGGGTGGAGAGGGCGAACGGCCGACTTGTGGAGAGCTGGAGCGATGGGACTCATGCATAAACCCTGCCTAGTGAAGACGTCAGCATGTAGATGTCGAGGGGTTAAGATATTGAGCGCTTTAACGGCGGCCGAACTCGGGGCGGAGCACTCACGCGAAGCGCGTATCGCCGAGCTGCCTCGTGCACTTCGAGCGCAACCGCTACAACGTGCCGGCCTCGTTCGCCAACCGGCCGGTCTTCTCTACCGTCGATCTGGTCAATGCGCTCGAGCAGGAAAGACCATGACCAAGGCCGGCCAGTTGGCCGAGCGGCTGCTCCGCCTTGACCTCGTCGTCCTAGACGAGCTGGGCTACCTGCCGTTCAGCCCGTCAGGCGGTGCCCTGCTGTTCCACCTGCTCAGCAAGCTCTACGAGCGCACCAGCGTCATCATCACCACCAACCTCAGCTTCAGCGAGTGGGCCGGCGTGTTCGGCGATCCCAAGATGACCACCGCCCTGCTGGATCGGCTCACCCACCACTGCCACATTCTCGAAACCGGCAACGACAGCTTCCGGTTCAGAGCCAGCGCCGCCACCGGCAAACCGCGAAAGGAGAAAACCCGTGACTTGACCGAAGCATCCCCAAAGGTGGCATAAGACCACACGACCGGGTCACCCCCCGATGGAAACGCCGGGTCAACTCTCAGCGGAAATCAACACATTGTCGAAAGGACCCGGGATGGCATCGCGGCCTCTCGGGCTCGAGGCGAGGTGCCGGGCGACCCGCGCTCGACTAGGAGAACTGTCTTCGGCGCTTAAGCTGATCGAGGCTGGCTTGCGACCGATGCAGGCTGCCAAGCAGCTGGGGCTTAGGCGATCTACTCTGTGCTGAGAGTTTGCAGCGCTGAAGACGGGCCCGCCACAAAGCCGGCACTTGATCATGATCTCTGAGTAATCGGCTGGGGTGATCGAACGTCGCGGCGTCATACCTGAGCAGCAGGGAGATCGCGATGCGGATTATAGAACTGGAACCAGTGGGCGCGCTCTTCGGGGTCCGTGCTCGCGCAACGAGCCGCCGACGCGTGCGGCTGGCGACGACGTGGGCGTTCATGGAAGGTGCCGGCACTTGATTCCGGCTCTCGTCGCCCTGCTCCTGACCAGCTTGCCGGCCGGCGAAGCGGGCGCAGCGACCATTCGACCCGCATCGACGCGCCTCGCCTTCGGCGCGGACCAGGACCGGATCATGCCCGCCTCGCCCGCGCCGTCGGCAACGGCGGAACCACCGCGGTCCGATCAGGCGGGACCGGCCCCTGTCCCGGCCGGCGCGCAGCGCGACATCGTCGTGACCGCGCGCGTCCACAGCGCCAACGACCCGTTGGAGGCGGTGAACGCCCGGTCCTACGCGGTCACGCAGGCGGTCGATACGGCCCTGATCGGCCCGGCGTCGCTGGCCTATCGGCGCCACGTGCCTCGGCCGATACGCGGCGGCGTGCGCAATTTCCTGAACAACCTCCACGAGCCCGACGTCTTTCTGAACTATCTGCTGCAGCTGAAGCCGGGCAAGGCGGCGGAGACCTTGGGCCGGTTCGCGATCAACTCGACGGCGGGGGTCGCGGGCCTGGTCGACGTGGCGAGGCGCCGGCCGTTCCACCTCCCGCGTCGTCCGAACGGCTTCGGCGACACGTTCGGCTACTACGGCGTGAAGCCGGGGCCGTTCTTCTACCTTCCCGTGATCGGTCCGGTGACGCTGCGTGACCTGGTGGGTGGAGGGATGGATCGACTGCTGCTGCCGGTGACGGTCGGTTCGCCGTTCAACCAGCTCGCCTACACGGTGCCGACCGGCGTCCTGAGCGGGCTGGACCGCCGGGCCGAGTTCAATGCGCAGCTGACCGAACTGCGCGGCGGCGTCGACCCATACTCGGCCCGGCGGGACCTTTACCTCCAGAGGCGGCAGGCCGAGATCGACCACCTGCGCGGGCGTGTCCGCGCTGGCGCGTTCTCGCACGATGCGGCACGCCCCGATCCCATCGTGCCTCCGGCATCGACCGCTGGCG
>CAXSEO010000591.1:0-2120 GCA_964235525.1 uncultured Sphingomonas sp.
CGGTGACGGGCGCGGAAGCGCTGACCGCCGACATGGGTCATTTCGGCGCGCAGCCGATCCGCATCGGCTGGTTCGCGCTCGTGTTCCCCGCGCTGTTGCTCAACTATCTGGGGCAGGGCGCGCTGGCGCTGAGCACGCGCGAAGTGGCGGCGCAGGCGGGCAAGCATTTCGTCAACGCGGACTGGTTCTTCCTGCTCGCCCCCGTGTCGCTGCGCGCGCCGCTGGTGGTGCTGGCGACCGCCGCGACGATCATCGCCAGCCAGGCGGTGATCACCGGCGCGTTCTCGCTGTCGCAACAGGCGATCGCGCTGGGGCTGTTGCCGCGCATGACCATTCGCCAGACCTCGCGCGACCATGCGGGGCAGATCTATATGCCGGTCGTCAACTGGCTGGTGCTGGCGGGCGTGCTGATCCTGGTGCGCGCGTTCGAGACCAGCTCGGCGATGGCGGCGGCGTACGGCATCGCGGTGACGGGGACGATGGTGATCACCACCTGCCTCGCGTTCATCGTCGTGCGACGGTTGTGGCACTGGCGGCTGGTGACGGCGCTGCTGGTGATCGCGCCGTTGCTCGCGCTAGACCTGGTGTTCTTCGGCGCTAACATCTTGCGCGTGCTGGAAGGCGGCTGGGTGCCGCTTCTGGTGGCGGCGCTGATCGGGCTGCTGATCGCGACTTGGCGGCGCGGGCGCGCGTTGCTGGCGGAGCGGATGCGGAGCGACAGCGTCCCGCTCGCGGACATGGTCGCGATCCTCGCCCGGCGCCCGCCCGAGCGGGTGGAGGGCACCGCCGTCTTCCTCGCGCGCGACCCGGACGAGGCGCCGCCCGCGCTGCTCCACAATCTCAAGCACAACAAGGTCCTCCACGCGCGCAACGTGGTGCTGACCGTCCGCTCGACCACCAAGCCGCACGTGCCGCCCGACCGCCGGTTGGCCGCCGAGCGCCTGTCCCCCGATTTCGAGCGTGCGGTGCTGACCTATGGCTATATGGATGCGATGGATGTGCCCGGCGACCTGACGCGCGAAGGCGGGGTCCAGATCTCCCGCGCGTCGTCGTTCTTTATCGGCCGCAACGCGGTCAGCGCGGGCGCGCGCAAGGGCATGCCGTTCTGGCAGGACGTGATCTTCCTCGCGATGCAACGCAACGCGGTCGACCCGACGCAATTCTTCCGCATCCCCCCCAACCGGGTGGTGGAGCTGGGGAGCCGGGTGGAGGTCTAGCAGTCGACCCGGGTCAGTCCGGCGGCATAGTCGCGCTGGCGGCGGGCATAATGATCGGCGGATACGCGCAGGCCCGCGATCTCGTCGGGCGAGAGCGCGCGCGCGACCTTGGCGGGGGCACCCACAAGCAGGCTGCCGGCGGGGAACGTCTTGCCCTCTGTCACCAGCGCGCCGGCTCCGATCAGGGTGTCCGCACCGACCACCGCGCGGTTGAGCACGGTTGCGCCCATGCCGACCAGCACATTGTCGCCGATCGTGCAGCCGTGCAGGATCGCGTGGTGGCCGACGGTGACCCCTTCGCCGACCGTCAACGGCGCGCCCGGGTCGGAGTGGAGCATCGCGCCCTCCTGGATATTGGTGCGGTCGCCGATGATGATCGGCGTGTTGTCCGCGCGGATCACCGCGCCGAACCACACGCCGACCTCGCGCCCTAGCCGCACGTCGCCGATCAGGTCGGCAGACGGCGCGACCCAGCTGTCGTCAGGCACGGACGGCCGCTGCCCGCCGATCGCGTAGAGCGGCATCAGCCCGCCGCCTTGAGCGCCAGCCGGTAATGGTGGAGTAGCGGCTCGGTATAGCCGTTGGGCTGTTCCAACCCCTCGAACACCAGCGCGCGGGCGGCCTGGTACGCCAAACTGCTGTCCTCGTTGCCCGCCATCGGGCGGTAAAGCGGGTCGCCCGCGTTCTGCGCGTCTACCTTGGCGGCCATCCGGCGCAGCGCCGCGTCGACCTCGTCCGGCGTAGCGATGCCGTGGAGCATCCAGTTGGCGAGGTGCTGCGACGAGATGCGCAGCGTGGCGCGGTCCTCCATCAGCCCGACATCGTGGATGTCCGGCACCTTGGAACAGCCGACGCCTTGGTCGATCCAGCGCACCACATAGCCGAGGATGCCCTGCGCATTGT
>CAXSEO010000592.1:0-2116 GCA_964235525.1 uncultured Sphingomonas sp.
ACGCCGGGCAAGGGCATCGCGGTGATCGGCGACGGCGCCATGAGCGCCGGCATGGCCTATGAGGCGATGAACAACGCGCAGGCGGCGGGCAACCGGCTGGTGGTGATCCTCAACGATAATGACATGTCGATCGCGCCACCGGTGGGAGGGCTCAGCGCCTATCTGTCGCGGATGGTGTCGAGCCGCGAGTTCCTGGGGTTGCGCGACCTGATGAAGCGCGTCGCGCGCCGGCTCCCGCGTCCGTTCCATGAGGCCGCGCGCAAGACCGACGAGTTCGCGCGCGGCATGACGATGGGCGGCACGTTGTTCGAGGAACTCGGCTTCTATTATGTCGGGCCGATCGACGGGCACAATCTCGACCACCTCATCCCCGTGCTGGAGAATGTGCGCGACGCGGAGGAAGGGCCAATCCTGGTCCATGTCGTGACCACGAAGGGCAAGGGCTATGGCCCTGCCGAGGCGTCGGCGGACAAATATCACGGCGTGCAGAAGTTCGACGTGATCACCGGCGCGCAGGCCAAGGCACCCCCGGGGCCGCCGCAATATCAGAACGTGTTCGGCGCGGCGCTGGTCAAGGAAGCCGAGAGCGACCCGCGCATCGTCGCGATCACCGCCGCGATGCCGTCGGGCACCGGCCTCGACAAGTTCGCCGCCGCCTATCCCGACCGTTTCTTCGACGTCGGCATCGCCGAGCAGCACGCGGTGACGTTCGCGGCCGGGCTGGCGGCGCAGGGGATGCGGCCGTTCTGCGCGATCTATTCGACCTTTCTCCAGCGCGCGTACGACCAGGTCGTTCACGATGTCGCGATCCAGAATTTGCCCGTGCGGTTCGCGATCGACCGCGCGGGGCTGGTCGGCGCGGACGGCGCGACCCATGCGGGCTCGTTCGACGTGACGTATCTCGCCACATTGCCGAACTTCGTGGTGATGGCGGCGGCGGACGAGGCGGAACTGGTGCACATGACGCACACCGCCGTGCTCCACGACTCCGGGCCGATCGCGGTCCGCTACCCGCGCGGCAGCGGCACCGGCGTGGCGCTGCCCGAGACGCCGTTGCGGCTGGAGATCGGCCGCGGCCGGGTGGTGCGCGAGGGCAAGACGGTGGCGATCCTGTCGCTCGGTACGCGCCTCGCCGAGGCGCTGCGTGCGGCCGAGGCGCTGGAGGCGAAGGGGTTGTCGACCACGGTTGCCGACCTGCGCTTCGCCAAGCCGCTCGACACCGCGCTGATCCGCCGCCTGCTGGCGACGCACGAGGTCGCGGTGACGGTGGAGGAAGGGTCGGTCGGCGGCGTCGGCGCGCATGTGCTGACGCTGGCGAGCGACGAGGGGCTGATCGACGCGGGGCTGAAGCTCCGCACGATGCGGCTCCCTGATGCGTTCCAGGACCAGGACAAGCCCGAGAAGCAGTACGCCGACGCCGGGCTCGACGCGGATGCGATCGTCGGCACGGTGCTCAAGGCGCTCCGCCATAACAGCACGGGCGTGAGCGAGGGCGCGCGGGCCTGAGGCTTGCGGGGGTTGTCACGAGCGGCTATGTGCATAGCATGCACATGCTGGCGAGGGCATAACGATGGCGACGCAAGCAGCGGACCTGAGAAGCGATCGGGTAGTGGTGCTGGTGTCCCCTGCGGAGAAGCGGCGGATCGCGGCGGACGCTAAAGCGGTCGACATGTCGGTCAGCGACTTCATGCGTACCGCCGCACAACGCTACTTCGAGCCGACCGAGGCTGAAGCCGCGTTGTTTAAGGACCTGTTGGTCGAACTGGAGCGAGCGAACGAGCGCACGGACGCGTCGTTCAAGGCGTTAATGGCGCAAGCGGAACGCTCCCGGAACTGGGATGAGGCGGCGTACAAGGCCAAGGTTCGCGCGGAGCTGGAGGCGCGCACCGACATTGATTGGGACAAGGTTGCCGAGTTTCTCGGCTTTGCGGCGGGTGGGCAAGCATGAGCTTCTGGCAGGACGCGTTGCGCGCGATCCAGCAGGCCACGCTGTTGCAATACAAGGTGGATCAGGCGCTCGCGAATGCCAAAGATGCCAAGCAATATTCAGAAGAAACGCGGGAACGTCTGATCCAGCTCGAAACTGCTTTTGATATCATTATGACCCGTGCCGGCG
>CAXSEO010000593.1:0-2106 GCA_964235525.1 uncultured Sphingomonas sp.
GGCGACCAGCTTCGGCGGGCTGTTCACCGGGGCTGCGTTCAACAACTCGGTCGGGCCGTCGATCGGCTACCCCATCTTCCGCGCCGGGGCGGCGCGCGCGAACGTCCAGTATTCCAAGGCGCAGCGCGACGCCGCGCTCGCCAGCTATGAGCGCGCCATCCAGACCGCATTCCGGGAAGCCTCGGACGCGCTCGCGCGCAACGGCACCGCCGCCGATGAGGTGGCGGCGCAGCGGCGTAATCTGGCCGCCGCGCAAGAGTCGCTCACCCTGCTGAACGCGCGCTATCAGGGCGGCATCGACCCGTTCCTCAATTCGCTCGTCGCGCAGCGCACCTTGTACGAAACGCAGCGCACCTTTGTCACCACGCAGCTGACCGCGGTGACGAACCTGGTCACCCTGTACCAGGTGCTCGGCGGCGACTCGACGCTGGACGCCACCCCGAGCGGCCCGACGCTGGTCGTGGGGCAGCCGAAGCAGCAATAGGCGGACTTGACGCCGCCCCGTGCGCGCTGCGAACATACGGCATGGAGAGCGATTACGCGCAGCTCATGCGCGACTGGCTGAGCCAGTGGGAGCAGGCGGCGAACAGCTTGGGTGGGGAGGTGCTTCGCTCGCCCGAGTTCACCCGCGCGCTCCACGGCGCGCAGGCGGCGATGCTGACCGCGCAGAGCAACCTCCAGCCGCTGGTCGAGCGCGCGCTCGCCGCCGCCAACCTGCCCCATCGCGGCGATATCGACGGCTTGGCGGCGCGGCTGACCCGCATCGAGGCGCAACTCGCGCGCATCGAGGCCGCGCTCGGCGCGAGCGAGCCCGCCCCGGCGCCGCGCCCCAGGCCGAGCCGTACGCGCCGCCCCGCGCCCCGCCCGGTCGCGTAACGTCCATGGCAACCGCTCCCGACCTGCTCGATCAGGCGCAGCGCGAGTTCGACCGCGCGCTTCGCCGCAACATCAAGGGGCTCGATTACTTCGGCTCGCCCTCACCCGCGCCGGGCGCAAGCGCGAAGGAGGTGCTGATCGAGCGCGGGACGATGCGGCTCTACCACTACCACCCGCGCGTCGACGACGTGTACCGGGTGCCGCTGCTGCTGGTCATGGCGACAACCAATCGCGGCTATATCTTCGATCTCGCGCCGGGGCAGAGCCTGGTCGAGCATCTGCTCGACGCCGGGTTCGACGTGTTCATGCTCGACTGGGCACCGCCGCGCGCGGACGAGCGCGGGCTGACGCTCGCCGACTATGTGCTCGGCTTCCTTCCCGCCGCCGTCGCCCGGGTCGCGGAGGAGACGGGCGAGCCCGACATCTCGATCGCGGGCTATTGCTTTGGCGGCGTGCTGTCGCTGCTCTGGGCCGCGCTGGAGGGAACGCAAGCCGGGCTCGCCAACCTCGTCACGTTCACCACGCCGGTCGATTTCCGCGCGCTGGAGATGTTCCAGGCGTGGGCGGACCGGCGCTTCTTTAATGTCGACCGGCTGGTCGACACGCTCGGCAACTGCCCCGGCGATTACCTCTATACCGCGTTCGACATGCTGCGCCCGGTCGGCCGCGTCGCGGCCAACATCCGGCTGTGGGATAATATGTGGAACGAGGACTATGTACGCTCGACGCGGATGATCGAGCGCTGGGCGAACGATATCCTGCCGCTCGCGGGCGAGTATTTCCGTGAAACGGTCAAGCAGTTGATCTGGGACAACCGGCTGCTCGACGGCACGATGACCGTCGCCGACCGCGCGGTGGACCTCCGCGCGATCACCGTGCCGTTCCTGCATGTCGGGGCGGAGCACGACCATATCGTCCCCCGCGCCGCATCCGCGCCGCTGCTCGACCTGATCGGTTCGACGGACAAGGAGTCGCTGGTGCTCAAGGGCGGGCATGTCAGCTTGGTCGGCGGCGGCAACGCCAAAAAGCGGCTATGGCCCAAGCTGGTCGACTGGCTGGGAGAGCGATCGACATGAGCTGTCGTATCCGGCGGTTCGACCCCGCCGACCAAGCGGCGATGCTGGCCTTTGCGCTGCGGGTGCCGCAGCACGACCTGCTGTTCCTTGGTCGCGACCTGCGCCATCCGCGCGTGATCGAGGCGTGGCTGGCCGCGATCGGCGAGGGCTGGAT
>CAXSEO010000594.1:0-2102 GCA_964235525.1 uncultured Sphingomonas sp.
CCGCCCCCGCCCCGCCTTGACCACCGCCCGCCCCTTCTTCGCGTCCACCCGCTTCGCCTTGGCGGCCCGCGAGGGCCTGGTCTTGACCCGCCGCGCCTCGCGCTCCTCCGCGCGCGCGAGCAGCGCGGCCAGCCGCTCGCGCGCATCGGCCCGGTTCGCCTCCTGGGTGCGGTAACGGCGTGCGGTGATGACCAGCACGCCCCCGGCGGTCAGCCGCGATCCCGCCAGCAGCTTCAGCCGCCGATAGCTCTCCGGGTGCAGCCCGAGCCGGAACGTGTCGACGCGCAGCTGACACGCGGTCGCGACCTTGTTGATGTTCTGCCCGCCCGGCCCTGAGGCCGCCAAGAAGCGCTCGTCGAGGGCGTGGTCAGGTATCTGCATCGGCGAACCCGTCCGTATAGTGCGTGAACCGCTCGGGAAGCGGCGCCTCCGCCGCGACCGCCGCTTTCCCCGCGCGCGGCACGGCGAGCGCGCGGGCATGGAGCAGCATCCCGGCCGCATCGGCGCGCCCGTATACCGCGTCCCCCACCACCGGCACGCCCAGCCCCTCGGCGGCGTGGACGCGGATCTGGTGCGTGCGCCCGGTTTCGGGACGGAACGCGACACAGGCGCGGCCTTCCACGACGCCGAGCAGCGCCCACGCGGTCCGCGCCGCCTTGCCGCCCGCGTCGCCGCGCATCCGCCAGCCGTCCTGCGTGCTCGACACCTTGGCGAGCGGCAGGTCGACCACGCCGCCCTCGCCCTCGGGGACGCCGTCGAGCACCGCCCAATACAGCTTATCGACCTCGCCGCGCTCGAACGCCTGCTGCAGCCGCGCATGCGCCTTCGGATTGCGCGACAGTAGCAGGCAGCCGCTGGTGTCGCGATCGAGCCGATGCACCGCCTGCGGCCAGCGGTGGAACCCAAAGGTCAGCGTCGACAGGTGGTTATCCAGGCTGATCGCGCCGTCGCGCGGCGCGTCGACCGGCAGCCCGGCGGGCTTGTCGATCACCAGCGCCTCGCCGTCGAGGAACAGGACGTGGTTGGCCAGCATGCCCGCGCCCTTGCCACCGCGCGCGCGCTCATGCCAGAGCCAGCGCCGTGGTGCCGTTCGCCCTCCTGCTCGCGGCCGCCGCGCAGGCTCAGGCCGACCCGCCCAGTCACCTTCCCTATGCAGAGGCGAGCCCGGGCGATCTCGCGCCCGCGCCGCCCGGCTTCGCTATTGGCCAGCCGTGCCGGGTGCAGGCGACGATGCTGCCCGACCTCGTCCGCCTGCTCGACGCCGCGCGAGCGGCGGGATTGGGGCAGGAGCTGCGCGGCGCGTCGTGCTTCCGCTCGGTCGCGCGGCAGCGGGCGGTGTTCTGCCGCACGCATCGCGCCTGCGCCGACGCGGCCGAGCGGGCGGTATCGGTCGGGCCCCCGGGTCGGAGCGAGCACGCGACGGGCTATACGATCGACTTCGCCGCCCGGCCCAGTCCGGGGTGCCCGGACGTGAGTGATTGCTTCGCGAGGACGGCGGCGGGCACATGGCTGCTCGCCAACGGTGCCCGGTTCGGGTTCGAGGTCTCCTTCCCCGCCGCGAACGCGCAGGGCGTGGCTTGGGAGCCGTGGCACTGGCGCTGGGTCGGGGCGGCATGGGACGAGCCGGGCGCGGATGCCGCCCGCGCCGTGTTCGCGCGCGCACGTGTGAGCTACCCGGCCAGCCCGGGGGCAGCCCTCGTCGCCCCCGGCCCGACCGCCGATCAGGCGGCGAGCTTGCCCGCCGTCACCGCCACCTTGCGGCCAAGGTAGCGCGCGCCGTCCAAGTCCTCTGCCACCGGCTGGCGGCTGCCGTCGCCCGCGACCGTGCTCGCGCCATAGGGCGATCCGCCGATGATGTGGTCCGAGTTGAGCTGCCCCGTGAACCCATAATCGAGCCCGACGATGGTCATCCCCATGTGCAGCAGGTTGGTGATGAGCGACAGCTGCGTCGTCTCCTGCCCGCCATGCTGGCTGCCGCTCGACACGAACGTCGCGCCGACCTTGCCGGTGAGCGCGCCCCGATGCCAGAGCCCACCGGTGGTATCCCAGAACGCGGCCATCTGACCGGCAATCCGGCCGTAACGGGTCGGGGAGCCGACGAT
>CAXSEO010000595.1:0-2102 GCA_964235525.1 uncultured Sphingomonas sp.
ATCGAGCAGCCGAGCCGGCGGAGCTGGCGCGTGATCTCGCCTCCGCTCTCCTCCTTCCACTTCCAGATCTGTTCCACGAACTCCTCGCGTCGGCGCTCCGGGGACGAGGCGCGCCACTGACGCTCCTCCAGCCTGCGCGACACCACCATCTGCGTGGCGATGCCCGCGTGGTCGGTGCCGACCACCCACCGCGCGTCCTTGCCCTGCAACCGCGCGTGGCGGACGAGGATGTCCTGCAAGGTGTTGTCGAGCGCGTGGCCAATATGGAGCGAGCCAGTGACGTTGGGTGGCGGGTTGACGATCGTCCACGGCTCCGCGCCGGGGCGCTCGGGGCGGAACACGCCGTTCGCCTCCCAATGCGCATACCAGCGCGCCTCGATCGCGGCGGGGTCGAAGGTCTTGGGCAGCTCGCTCATGTGCGCCCGTGTAGCGGACGGGGGCAGCGGCTCAAGGCCTGTGCGCTGCCATCCGTCACCCCGGACTTGTTCCGGGGTCCAACCCCGCCCCGCCTGCTTACTGCCCGGAAGTGAAGTACGGACGAAGTCGCCTGCGAACGCTCTGCGCTCCCCATAACGTAAGCACGCGGAGTTGGTTGGGCCCCGGCCTTCGCCGGGTGACGGAGGAAGTGGGGCTACAAACCTACCGCGCCGACCCCGTAATCCGCGCGATCTCCTTGGCGACCATCGTCTCAACCATCCCCGGGAGATGCGCGTCGATCCATTCGCGCAGCATCGGGCGGAGCAGCTCGCGGACCAGCCCCTCCAGCGTCCCGTCCGCCCCCGGCTCCGGCTTGACCAACAGCCGCGACAGCTGGTCGAGCGCCCCGCGCGTGGCCTGCATGGTCTCGGGCGAAGCGATCGGTTCGGAGAGGGGCGGTTCGGGCGGGCGCTTGGTCGAGGAGGCGGGCATGGCGGTCTCGGTGACAGGTTTGGGCTCGGGCGCGGCGCGAAGGTCCGGCTCGGGGATCCGATCGGCACGGGGCGAGTCGGGTACGCGATCGGGGATCGGGTCGCTCAATTCGAGCACCTCGTCATCGTCGCGCGGCGGCGGCGTCATCGCCCGCCCGGGTCGACGCGCGCGACCGGGCGCGACGTCGCCTTCCTCGGCGATGATGCGTTTGATGGAGGACAATATCTCCTCCATCGACGGCTCCGTCCCCAGTTCCCCCATCGGCGCCACCCTGGTCCCCCTCGCGAGGCTAGCGCCCCTGCTTGTGCTCACCTGTGGTCAGATGCGGCTTGCTGTCAACGGGCGTGTCAAGCAGCGGGTCAAGCGGACGCGTCACCTCCGACCCTTGCGCGGGCGTGTTGACGGTCGAGGTGCCCGGGCGGTTGTCACCCTCGTCGCCGACCCCGAACACCCGCCGCCGCACCCGGCCGTAATTGTCGACCGGGTTGTAGAGCGGCCCGCCGTCGAGCCCAAGGTCGCGCGCCTCGGCCCGTCCCATCGCCGCCAGCAGCGCGAAGCCCGCAACATAAGCGTCGCGCTGGGCGGTCACCAGAGTCACCTGGCTGTTGAGCAGCTCCTGCTCGGCGTTGAGAATGTCGAGGATCGTGCGGCTGCCGACGCTGTTCTCCGCGCGGACGCCCTCCAGCGACAGCTTGTTGGCGTTGACCGCGTTCTCCGACGAGGCGATCACCTCCAGCGAGGAACGATACACCGCGAACGCGGCGCGGGTCTGCGCGATCACGCCGCGCTCGGCCTGGGTCACCTGCTCGACAGCGGCAAAGCGGCGGTCCTGCGCCTGGCGGACCTGCGCTGAGAGCGCACCGCCCGCGAACAGCGGCGCGTTGAGCGCGAGCCCGACCGTGCCCGACAGCGCCCCTTGCTGGCCGACGCGCACGCCGGTGCCCGCGCCAAGAGTGCCCAAATAGTTATAATAGTTGCCGCCCACCACCGCGCTGATCTGCGGCAACCGCCGTGCGCGGGCTGCGTTAATGTCGTACCCCGCCGCTTCGCGTTGCTTCTGATAGGCCAGCAACGTCGGATTGTCCTTGAGCGCTACATCGACCGCCGCGTCGGGCGTCGCGGGCAGGTTGGGGAGCTGCGGCGGCGGCTCCAGCGTACCGGGCGCGGAGCCCACCACCTGCACATAGCCTTCG
>CAXSEO010000596.1:0-2101 GCA_964235525.1 uncultured Sphingomonas sp.
GGCGGAAGTCTTCGAGGGGCTGGAGCCGGGCGGGATCGCGATCATCCCCGCCGACTCGCCGCACCGCGCGCGCCTCGCCGCCGCCGCCGCGCGCCCGCACGCCACGCGAGTGGTGACGTTCGGCGCTGCGGCGGACGCGGACGTGCGGCTGATTGAGTCGGTGCGGGTCGCTTCGGGTACCTTCGTCACCGCGCGCGCCGGTGACCGCGAGGTCAGCTTCACGCTCGCGCAGCCGGGCGCGCATCAGGTCTCGAACGCGCTCGCGGTGCTGGCGGCGGTCGACGCGGTCGGCGGCGACCTCGCGCTCGCGGCACTGGCGCTGGCCGAGCTGGCGCCGCTGGCCGGCCGCGGCGCGCGGGTGCGCGTGTCTATGCCAAGCGGCGAGGCGCTGGTGATCGACGAAGCGTACAACGCCAACCCCGCCTCGATACGCGCCGCGCTGGCGGTGCTGGGCGCGGAGCCGGGGCGGCGGGTCGCGGTGCTGGGCGCGATGTACGAGCTGGGCGAGCGGTCGCCCGACTACCATGCCGGGCTGTGCGCGCCACTGGTCGAGGCGGGCGTCGCCCACGCGATCCTGGTCGGCGAACAGATGACGCCGCTGGCCAGCGCGCTTGAGGGCAGGCTCTCCTTCGTCCATGTCGCCGACGCGACCGCCGCGTCCGACTCCGTGCGCGCGATCCTCGCGCCGGGCGACGTGGTGCTGGTCAAGGGGTCGAACGGGGTCGGCCTGTCGCGCGTGGTCGCCGCGCTGGCGGCGGGGAGGGCCTGATGCTCTACTGGTTCGCCAAGGCGCTGGGCTTCCCGGGGCTGTTCAACCTGATCCGCTATCAGTCGTTCCGCACCGGCGCGGCGGTGGCGACCGCGTTGTTCATCGGGCTGCTGATCGGCCCCCGCTTCATCGGCTGGCTGCGCCTGCGGCAGGGCAAGGGGCAACCGATCCGCGTCGACGGCCCGCAGACCCACCTCGCCAAGCGCGGCACACCGACGATGGGCGGCTTGATGATCCTCACCAGCCTGACGCTCTCCATCCTGATCTGGATGGACCTGACCAACCCGTTCGTGTGGGCGTGCCTGTTCGTGACCCTGGGCTTCGGCGCGATCGGGTTCCTCGACGACCGCGACAAGGTGCGCAAGGCGACCACGGCGGGCATCTCCGGCCGGACGCGGCTGCTCGCCGAGTTCGCGGTAGCGGGGGTGGCGGCGTGGATCATCGGGCAGGAGAACGGGACGCACCTGTACCTGCCGTTCACCGAGCATCTGTATCTGGAGTTCGGCTGGGGATTCCCGCTGTTCGCGGCGTTCACGATCGTCGCGTTCGGCAACGCGGTGAACCTCACCGATGGCCTCGATGGCCTAGCGACGATGCCGGTGATCATCGCGGCGGTCGCGTTCATGATCATCGCCTATCTGGTCGGCAACGCCAAGTTCGCGGATTATCTGGGCCTGCCACACGTCCAGCGCGCGGGCGAGCTGGCGATCTTCTGCGGGGCGATGATCGGCGCCGGCCTCGCGTTCCTGTGGTTTAACGCGCCGCCGGCGGCGGTGTTCATGGGGGACACGGGTTCGCTGGCGTTGGGGGGAGCGCTGGGGACGATCGCGGTGGTGGCGCACCACGAAATCGTGCTGGGGATCATCGGCGGCCTGTTCGTGGTGGAGGCGGTCAGCGTCGTCATCCAGGTGCTCGTCTACAAGCGCACCGGCAGGCGCGTGTTCCGCATGGCCCCGATCCATCATCACTTCGAGCAGCTCGGCTGGAGCGAGCCGACGGTGGTGATCCGCTTCTGGATCGTCGCGCTGGTGCTGGCGCTGGCGGGGCTCAGCACGTTGAAGCTGCGGTGATCACGTGTAGCGCCTGGGCGGGGAAGCGGTACGCGGTGCTGGGGCTGGCGCGCTCGGGCGCGGCGACGGTGCGCGCGCTGGTGGCGAGCGGGGCGAGCGTGGTGGCGTGGGATGCGGATGAGGAGCGGCGCGCGCTTCTCCCTCTCCCCTTTGGGGAGAGGGTCGGGGAGAGGGGGAGTCACGGTGCGGGTGACGGGTTCGTGACCGATCCAGGCACGCGCCATCCGAGCGTGTCCTATTCACCCCTCTCCCCGACCCTCTC
>CAXSEO010000597.1:0-2100 GCA_964235525.1 uncultured Sphingomonas sp.
AGCCCTCGCCGTACAGGCCGACCTGCGACGACGGCGTACAATCCGTCGCATCGGTCCTGCCCACGGCGGCACCCGCGGACACGATCTGGTTGCAGGTTACACCGTTGTTATCCGATTGATGATAGAAATCTTGGTTGTAGCTGCTCAGCAGACTGAACTTGGCATGGGCACCCAGCGGCAGCTCCGCCTTCATAAAGCCATTCGCGAACCACGCGGACGAGTTGGTCAGCGCGCCATCGCTGTGCTTGTATTCTCCCACCGCGACGATGCGCAGACCGCCGACTTGCTGGATCGATCCGCTGTTGAGCGTGAGCCGACCCAAGTAGGTGTTGTAGCTGCCGTAAACACCTTGTGCATCGGCACCAGCCCGGTCGGAGGCCTCGCGCGAAATGATGTGGATGTTCCCGCCGAAGCTCGCCTGCCCCAGATCCGTCGCCGAGCCTGGGCCCCGGTCGACGATGATGCGCTCATAGGTCCCGGTCGGAAAATAGGCGGTCGAATGATGCGTGGGGTTGTTGGTGTCGCCGAACGGTATCCCGTCATAGGTGACGTTGAAAAACCCGTCCTGGAAACCGCGCAGGACCGTCTTCGATTCGCTCAGCCCCGGTCCATTGCCGTTGCTGTAGCCCGACGCACCCGGGGTGAGCAGCACTACATCCGAGAAATCGGCCGTCGGCGGCACCGCGTTCTCGATGATCGAGCGGCTGACGATTGCTTGCGGCTCGAAAGTGTGAACCGAGGAGGTGATCGGCGTTTCGGCATTCACGCGCGAGCCGGTGACGATCACGTCATCCGAGTTGCGGATGCCGTTCGCGGGAGTGGCCGCGGGCTCGGTCGCTTGTCCCGGCGGGGCCGCGTCCTGGGCGTCGCACTGCGCCGCCGACAGTGCGGCCCACATGGCGCACGAGTACGTCAAAAAGCGCCTGAAACCCATCCTGATCGAACCCCCGTTCCCTAAGGGCGAGAGCTAGAGCGCGAGTGTTGCGAACCGGCGTCGATGAAATGACAGATCAGCGACTCCGCGGGCCATTGATGGCACGATCACGACGATACGGGCCTGCTTGGGTCGTACCCGCGATCAGTTCTGCTTCGCCGTTGCGAACAGCGGCACCATCGACACCACGCCGTCCGCCGTGTCATCCGCTCGGCGCAGATGGTCCTTGATCCCGAACGCATCCTCGATTGTCCGCAGCAGCGAGTAATGATCACCGCGCGAAGGATGCGTCACGAGGTCGGCCGGACCGGTCGGGTGCGAAAGTACTCGAGTGGAGGAAGATCATGAACGACGCCATCGCTGCGGGCGATTTCGCGCGCGCGCCTATGACCAGTTCCAACCTCAAGACCAAGAACAACGACGGCACCGTCGCGCGGCGCAAGGCGCCCGACGCGCCGCGCCGCCGGCCCAAAGGCGGCATGGCGAACCGCGATGTCAGGGACGCCGGCGGCGCGATCACGACCGAGGCCGCTCGCGGCGTCGTCGGCGCGAGCATCGATGTCGCCGACCCGGTGAACCTCGCCAATCGGGCGAAGCCCGCCGCCGAGACCGGCAGCCCCTGCGTGCCGAAGTCCGTTCACGACCAGTCGGATGCCGAAATCGATGCGGGCAGCTGCCTGGCCAACGTCCCAGAACCCGAGAACCACTCGAAAGACGACGCCGGGCTCCGCGATGCTTGCGAAGCGACCGGCGACGACCCCGACGCCCTCGATATGATCGTCGACAAGGAGCCGAAGGCGGCGCGGACTCTCGCCCGAGATGCGGAACGCCTTCCAGCGGTTCCGCACGAGCCAGCTCGCACCGCTCGTCCCGCGTGGCCCTGGCGCTCTCCCAGCTCATGCGCATCCGGCTGCCCTACCCCCGGCACATCGAAGCAATGGCGGAGATCGAGGAGCTGCTCCTGCTCGGCCGCGAGACGCAGGGCGAGCAGCAGCTGGCGCTCAACATCTTCAACGTGACCGACGAACTCCCCGCCGATCGCGACCGGCGCGTCCCGTCCACGCCACCCGAAGGCGCCCGGCGAAAGCAGCTGGACAAGCAGACCACGCCGATCGTCGGCGAATCGTTGCGCGGTCTCGTCGCCTTGGTGTGCCAGCGACATACAC
>CAXSEO010000598.1:0-2089 GCA_964235525.1 uncultured Sphingomonas sp.
TGCGCGCGCGCGCCGAAGCGCCGGTCCGCCTCCTGCAGCGCGACCACATCCGCGCCGATCTCGCACAGCAACGCCAGGACCCGCTCGGGGTCGCGGCGGCGGTCGGTGCCGATGCCCTTGCGGATATTGTAGCTGGCGACCTTGATCATCTGCGCGACGGGAACGCCAAGAGGTGGTGCCGGTTGCAGGAATCGAACCCGCGACATCCAGTTTACAAAACTGGCGCTCTACCAACTGAGCTAAACCGGCGCGGGTCCGTATTGCTTCACTCCACCCCGAAGGTCCAGCCTTCGGTGCGCGCGATCTCGGGCGTGAGCGCGGGCGGGTGCCACAGCTCGGGGCGGTGCGCGAAGGTGCGGAGCCAGGCGGCGGTGAGCAGCGCGTCGCTGGCGTGGTCGTCGATCGGGCCGGTGAAGCCGGTCGGCTCGCTCCCGATCGCGGGCGCGGTCAGCGCCGCGTCGAGCGCCTCGCCGCTGGTCATCTTGGTGCGCCCGACGCGGCGACCGGCGGCGAGCGCGGCGATGCTGGTGTAGATTTCGACGGCCAGCGAGCCCGCGCCCGGGTCGGGGTCGAACGGCCAGATCGGGATCGCGCCCTCGAGCCGGTGCAGCACCCGCATTCCGGTCAGGCTCGACTTGCCGACCTGCGCCGCGCCGACGAGGTTGAAGCCGCTATAAGGGTTCAGCCCCTGCGTGCGTTGCGCCTCCTCGGTCGCGCGGAGACGACCTCGGCCGCTGCCGAACAGCTCGCCGGTGCGCCCGCCATGACGGCGGAAGTGACGCGCCAGCTCGGGGTGATCGACGACCGATGCCGCCGCAAGGTGCGGGTCGGCGGTGCTGATGCGCTCCACCATCGCCCATAGCGCGCGGGCGTCGGGCGGAGGATCGGGCCAGCCGGGGAAGTAGGCACCCCGATCAACGAAGGGGAGTGCAGGGCCGAGGTCGAGGCCGACCAGCGTGTCGGGCGGCATCTCGTCCGCCAGCCAGGTGAGTACCTCCGCGCGCGACCAGCGGTGCCCGGGGCGCACCAGCGCGGGAGCGGCCCGGCCGGTGGCACAGGTCGCCACTGCAATCCCGCGCTGCCGTTCCCCGACCGCCCCCGACCAGTCGATCGCGGCGAAGTTCCGGAAGCGCTCAGCCGCGATCGCGCCGCTCCGACCTCAATGCCTCCCAGCGCGCCATCCGCTCGCGCACGCGCGCCTCGAAGCCGCGCTCGGTCGGCTCGTAGAAGCGGCGCGGCTCCAGCTCTTCCGGCCAATAATCCGCGCCGGAGAACGCGTCGGGCGCGTCGTGGTCATAGGCATAGCCCTGGCCGTAGCCGAGGTCGCGCATCAGCCTGGTCGGCGCGCCGAGGATCGACTTGGGCGGGGCCAGCGAGCCGGTCTCCCGCGCGGTCGTCCACGCCGCTTTCTGCGCGAGGTACACCGCGTTCGATTTGGGCGCGGTGGCGAGGTACACGCACGCCTGCGCGATCGCGAGTTCGCCTTCGGGGCTGCCGAGGAAGTCGTAGGCGTCCTTGGCGGCCATGCACTGGGCCAGCGCCTGCGGATCGGCGAGGCCGATATCCTCCACCGCCGCGCGGGTGAGGCGGCGCAGGACGTAGAGCGGCTCCTCGCCCGCCGTCAGCATGCGCGCCAAATAGTAAAGCGCCGCCTGCGGGTCGGAGCCGCGGATCGACTTATGAAGCGCGCTGATCAACCCGTAATGGCCCTCGCGGTCCTTGTCGTACACAGGCAAACGGCGCTGGAGGAACGCGCTCAGCGCGGGCGCGTCGAGCGGGGCGGCGGGCGCGGCGGCGAACAGCGTCTCCGCCTGGTTGAGCAGGAACCGCCCGTCCCCGTCCGCCGCCGCGACCAGCGCCTCGCGCGCCTCCGGCGTGAGCGGGAGCGGGCGCGCGGTCGTCGCCTCGGCGCGCGCGACGAGCTGCTCCAGCGCCGCGCTGTCGAGCCGCTGGAGCACCAGCACCTGCGCGCGGCTGAGCAGCGCGGCGTTGAGCTCGAAGCTGGGGTTCTCGGTGGTCGCACCGACCAGCGTCACCGTGCCGTCCTCGACAAACGGCAGGAAGCCGTCCTGCTGCGCGCGGTTGAAGC
>CAXSEO010000599.1:0-2087 GCA_964235525.1 uncultured Sphingomonas sp.
AGACGAGCGTCAAGTATCTCGCGATGGATCTCGGCCCGGAGCGCATCCGCGTCAACGCCATCAGCGCCGGTCCGATCAAGACGTTGGCCGCCAGCGGGATCGGCGACTTCCGTTATATCCTGAAGTGGAACGAGCTCAACTCGCCGATGCGCCGCAACGTGACCATCGAGGATGTCGGCGGCGCGGGGCTTTACCTGCTGTCCGACCTTGCCAGCGGGGTGACGGGCGAGATCCACCACGTCGACGCGGGCTACAACGTGATCGGCATGAAGGCGGAGGACGCCCCGGACATCGCGCTGGCGTGACTTGATTAACCAAGGCGAAGTTCCATATGGCTCCTATAGGAGCCCAAAGGAGCAAATCATGCCTCAGACCTTTTTTCCCGCAGCTGGCCGCTCGATTGATGTAGCGGCTAGTCCGCCACACGCCGCAAACACCATGTATCGCGTCTCGTTCGGACACGAGATCTGGGAGGATGGAGGCCATTCTGTAGGTAAAGTGCAGATGGTCTACGATGGTGTCGTGTCCGGCCGACGCAGCCCTTCCTTCCCGGAAGGCACCGACGACTATTTTCGTGTGTTGAACGCGTTTAATCGACTGAATGCAAGGTAGATGTCCTTCAACACCTTCGGTCACGTCTTCCGCTTCACCAGCTGGGGCGAGTCGCATGGCCCTGCGACCGGCGCAGTGGTGGACGGGTGCCCGCCCGGACTGGCGTTCTCCGAAGCTGACATTCAGCCCTGGCTCGAGAAGCGCCGCCCCGGCACCTCGCGGTTCACCACTCAACGGCGCGAGCCGGACACAGTGCGTATCCTGTCGGGCGTGTTCGAGGGCCGCACCACCGGCACGCCGATCAGCCTGTTGATCGAGAACACCGACCAGCGATCGAAGGACTATACCGAGGTCGCGCGCACCTATCGTCCCGGCCACGCCGACTACGTCTATGACGCCAAATACGGCTTTCGAGATCACCGCGGCGGCGGGCGCTCTTCCGCGCGCGAGACCGCGGCGCGGGTGGCGGCAGGGGCGGTCGCGCGGCTGGTTATGCCGCACGTCCGCATCCGCGCCTGGGTGGAGGCGATCGGCGGCGATACGATCGGCCCGGTGCGCTTCGACGATGAGGAGATCGATCGCAACCCGTTTTTCTGCCCCGATGCCGCGGCGGCCGCGCGCTGGGAGACGAGCGTCGACGCCGCACGCCGCGCCGGGTCCTCGCTAGGTGCGGTCGTCGCGTGCGAGGCGACCGGGGTGCCCGCAGGCTGGGGCGCGCCGATCTACGCCAAGCTCGACGCCGAGCTCGCCCATGCCTGCATGGGAATCAACGCGGTCAAGGGTGTCGAGATCGGCGACGGGTTCACCGCCGCCGCGCTGTCGGGCGAGGCCAATGCCGACCCGATGCGCCCCGGCGAGACCGGCCCCGAGTTCCTCGCCAACCATGCCGGCGGCATCGCGGGCGGTATCTCCACCGGCCAGCCGATCCGGTTGCGGGTCGCGTTCAAGCCGACCAGCTCGATCCTGACTCCCGTTGACACCATCACCCGCGACGGCGAGGCGACGCAGCTCACCACCAAGGGTCGGCATGATCCATGTGTGGGGATCAGGGGGGTCCCGGTGGTGGAGGCGATGGTCGCGCTGGTGCTCGCCGACCAGATGATGCTTCATCGCGCCCAAACGGGGCGATGACCGGAACACCGGAGCCTACCCGAGTGTTGAGGGCGCACTTCGACAGGAGATCAACCATGCGTATTCTCACTACCTTGGCGCTCGGCGCGCTGGCGGTTCCCGCCCTCGCCTTTGCGCAGACCGGCTCGACAGGCTCCGGCGGTTCGATGGGCGGCACCGGCGGCACTATGGGCACCGGCACGATGGGCGGCCAGTCCTCGACGGGCACCGGTTCGATGGGCACCGGCCAGTCCACGACCGGCTCCATGGGCACCGACCAAAGCGTGGGCACGGGGACCAGCACCGGCAGCACCACCCGCAGCCACCGTGGATCGCGCGCTCACCGCGGCTCGAGTTCGACTGGTTCGTCAACCTCGGGCAGCGTGAGCGGGTCGACCGGCTCGGGCATGTCCGGCGGCTCGGCC
>CAXSEO010000600.1:0-2087 GCA_964235525.1 uncultured Sphingomonas sp.
CGTCGCCTGCTCGACACCGACCTGACAGGCAGCTTCCTGACCTCGCGCAGGTTCGTGCGCGACCTGAAGGGCGCGTCCCGCGGCGGCGCGATCGTCAACATCACCTCCATCCACGCGTTCGCGATGCGGGCGGGCGGAGCCGACTACACGGCCGCCAAGGGCGGTCAGGCGAATCTGAGCGCGACCATGGCGCTCGAGGTCGCCCGGCACGGCATCACCGTGAACGCGATCGCGCCGGGCATGATCCTGACCAAGCTCAATGCGCGCGCCAAACAGGACGAGGAGTACCGGCACTCGATCGAGCGCAACATTCCCGCCGGCCGCGTCGGCGATCCCGACGAGGTCGCGAAGCTGGCCGCGTTCCTGGTCTCGCCCGACGCCACCTACATCACCGGAGCGTCCATAACCATCGACGGCGGCCTGTCGCTCCTCGTCGGTCAGGGAGCCTGATCTTGCGGCCGTCGGAACGCGGCGCATGGTCGGGCACTCGTCCGGACCGATGCACGGCGACCCTCGCGATCACCAATGCCGGGAGGACGACGGGTGAGAAGCCAGTCGCCTAGTCGCGAACAGGTTGCGGTCGGTAGATTGGTGTCGGTCAACATCGGCTTGCCGCGCGGGATCGCGTTTCGCGGGCGGCGCGTCCGCACGGGCCTCGCGAAGGCACCAGTTGAAGGTGAGGTCTGGGCGAGACGATACAATCTGGACGGCGACCGACAAGGCGACCTGGAAGCGCACGGCGGCGAGCATCGCGCCGTGCTGGTGTATCAGCTCGACGCCTACCGCCACTGGGAACGGACGCTCGGACGCTCGCCCATTCCGGTCGGCACCTTCGGCGAGAACCTCACCGTCGACGGACTCGCGGATGCGGAGGTGCGGATCGGCGACCGGTATCAGATCGGCGGAGCGCTGTTCGAGGTCACGCAGCCGCGGGTGACCTGCTTCCGAGTCGGGATCGCGCTCGGCGAGCCGCGCATGCCGGCGCTGATGGTCCAGACCCGGCTACCCGGCTTCTACATGCGCGTGCTGGAAGAGGGGCCATTGCGGGCTGGCGACGCCATAACCCGCACGACCCGCGGACCGGCCGGCGTCACCGTGGCGGCCATCGACGCGCTGCTGTATCTGCCCGACGCGCGAACCGACGACCTCCGCCGCGCGCTTACGGTGCCGGCACTGAGTCCCGGCTGGCGATCGTCGCTACAAGGCCTGCTGGCCGAGCACGAGGGCCAGGCGCCTGCGGCACCCTTCCGGTGGATGCGCATCGACGAAACCGTGCAGGAGACCGCCGGCGTGCGGTCGCTGATCCTGGTGCCCGATGATGGCGAGGCGCGGCGAGCGTTCGAGCCGGGCCAAGCCGTCGCGTTGCGCTTCAGCGTCCAGAGCGGAGCGCGCGTGGAGCGCACCTATTCCATCTCCGGCTCGCGCGGCCGTCTGGGCCTGCGCGTTAGCGTCAAGCGCGGCACCGGCGAGGGTAGCCGCCACCTTTGCGACCACGCGCGGGTCGGCGACCGCGTCGAGGTCGGCGCGGCCGATGGTGCCTTTACGCTCAACGATCGCGAGGTGCCACTGGTGCTGGTGAGCGCCGGTATCGGGGTGACGCCGGTGCTGGCCATCCTGCATCGACTCGCGGCCAACGCCGACCCTCGCCCGGTCCGATGGGTGCACGGTGCCCGTGATGGCGGCGAGCACGTGTTCAAGGAGGAAGTGACGGCGCTGCTTGGTCGGCTGCCCGACGCCGAACGGCTCGTGGTCTACAGCCGCCCGCTCCCGGAGGACGCGCCGGGACGGTACTTCGACGCGATCGGCAGGATCGACGCGGCGTCAATCTCCATCCCCGACGGCGCGGAGGTGTACCTCTGCGGCCTTCCGGCGCTGGTCCAGGCGCTGCTGGACGGCCTGGACGGTCGCGACCTGTCGATACACACGGAGGCGTTCGGCGGGGCCGGTCGCGCGGTGCAGACCGAACTCGGCCGGGATCCGCACCCGCCCGAGGACGATGCGGGCGACGGACCGCAGGTGCGTTTCGCGGGCAGCGCGCTCGGCCCCGATCACCCGGCCCACGCGCGGATGCTCAAGGCCGCTGAGCG
>CAXSEO010000601.1:0-2082 GCA_964235525.1 uncultured Sphingomonas sp.
GAAACCCGTCGCGCGCATCCATGTAACGGCACATGAAGCCGGAGATCAGCATCGTGCTCTGACTTACCGGCTCACCCCGCCGGACGATCGTGCGGCGCGCGGGCAGGTTCACCGTGACGGACAGCGCCGATTCCAGCGCCTCGCGCTCGTCGCTGGACAGCTCGCGCCGGCGGCGGCCACGAAGGAAGTCAGCGGCCTTTCCGCTTGGATCGTGCGCGCCCATCGACCCTCCTATCGACCAGGCCACGGGCGTTGGCCCTAACAAAAGTAAAGCGCAAGCCGCCGGGGAGCTTCTCGTCAGGCCGCCGCACGGTCCTCGAACAGCGTCGCCAGCTCGCGCTTCAGGATCTTGCCGTTGGCGTTGCGGGGCAGCGTATTGCGGGTGAAGCGGATCGCGACCGGCACCTTGAACGCTGCCAGTCGCGCGCGGACCCAGGCCTGCAGCTCCGCCTCGCTCGTCGTCATGCCCGGCGCGAGGTGGACCACCGCGGCGGGCTCCTCACCCAGCGTGCGGTGTGGCAGGCCGATCACCGCCGCGTCCGTCACCGCCGGGTGCGCGTAGAGCGCGTTCTCGACCTCCGACGAATAGATGTTCTCGCCGCCGCGGATCACCATGTCCTTGGCGCGGTCGACGATATAACAAAAGCCCTCGTCATCGACACGGGCGAGGTCGCCGGTGCGGACCCAGCCGTCGACGAACGTCTCCGCCGTCGCCTCGGGCTTGTGCCAGTATCCGCGCACCACCATCGGCCCCCGCGCCCACAGTTCGCCTACCTCGCCGGTCGGCAGCTCGCGCGCGCCGTCCGGGTCCATGATGCGAAGGTCCGCGACCGCGACCGGCGCGCCGGCGCTGGTCGGGCGGTGGAGGTAATCCTCGCCCGCTAGTCCCGTGACGGTCGCCATTGTCTCGGTCATCCCCCAGCCGTTGCCGGGGAGCGCGCCGAACTCCTGCCAGATACGTCGCACCAGCTCGGGCGCGGAGGGCGCACCGCCATAGGCGATGCTCTCCAGGCTGGAGAGGTCGTAACGGTGGCGGTCGGGATGCTCGATCAGCTGCCATGCGATCGTCGGCACCCCGCCGGTCATCGTCACCCGCTCACGCTGGATGATCTCCATCGCGCGCACCGGGTCCCATCGGCGCATGAGGATCATCGTGCTGCCAGTCGCGATCGCGCTCATCAGCGTGGCGCTGCACGCGGTGACGTGGAACAGCGGGATCACGGTCAGCAGCACGCGCGGGGTCGGCTCGGGCGGCGTCTCGCCCCGGCGGAGGTACACTCGCGCCGAGTTGAAGCCGCTCGACAGGATGTTGGTCATCAGGTTGCGGTGCGTGCCCAGCGCGCCCTTCGGATTGCCGGTGGTGCCGCTGGTGTAGAAGATCGTCGCGTCATCGTCGGGCGCGATCTCGGCCGGGGGCAGCGCGGCTTCTGGCAGCGCCGCCCAGTCGCGCGGCGCGCCGATCAGCATCTCCAGCGCGGTCGCGTCGTCGATCGGCCCGCTACCGCGCGTCACCAGGACGCGTTCGAGCGCGGGCAGATCGGCGAGGTGAGGGGCGACCCGCTCGTACCGCTCGCCGTCGAAGACCAGCAGCTTCGCGCCCGAGTCCCGCAAACCGTAAGCGAGTTCCGCCCCCGTCCACCACGCGTTGAGCGGCACCAGGATCGCGCCGATGCTCGTCGCGGCGAAGAACACGACCGGCCATTCGGGCAGGTTGCGCGTCGCCAGCGCGACCCGGTCGCCCTTGCCCACGCCCATCTCGACCAGCGCCGCCGCCAGCGCCGCCACCGCCCGGAAATGTGCCTCGTAGGTGACGCGCTCATCCTCGTGGATCAGAAACACGCGCTCACCATGCGCGCGCGCCGCTTCCCCCAGCCAGCGCAGCGAGGGCGGTGCGTTCTTCCATACGCGGGTCGGCAGGCCGTTGACGACCAGCTGTTCCATCTCGAACTTCGCGCCCGGCGCGGTCAGCCGTCGGTCACATTCGGCGAGCGACATCGCTGGCCAGGCCGGGTCGAGGGAGATCAGGGGTTCGCTCGCCAAGGCGCATCCTCTCGCACGTTTCAAGCAAGGTTAGTGTTGATT
>CAXSEO010000602.1:0-2078 GCA_964235525.1 uncultured Sphingomonas sp.
GCCCCGCACCCGGGCGGCTACGAAAACGCGGCGGTGCTGGTGGCGGGACTGCGACGTTTGCACCCGTTCGAGATCTCGGTCGCTGCCTATCCCGAGCGCCACCCCGACAGCGCGCACGCGGCGGCTGATCTCGACAATCTCAAGCGCAAGCTCGATGCAGGCGCGTCGCGTGCGATCACGCAGTTCTTCTTCGAGCCGGAGACCTTTTTCCGGTTCCGCGACGCGGCGGCGGCGGCGGGCGTCGACGCGGAGATCGTGCCGGGCATCATGCCGGTCAGCAACTTCGCCGCCGTGAAGCGGATGAGCGCGATGTGCGGCACGGCGGTGCCCGCCTGGCTGGGCCGGGTGTTCGAGGGACTGGACGACCTGCCCGACGCGCGGCAGCTGGTGGCGGCGACGCTGGCGGCGGAACTGTGCCGCAAGCTCTATGCGGGCGGCGTGCGCGAGTTTCACTTCTACACGCTCAACCGCGCGGAGCTGAGCTTCGCGATCTGTCACCTGCTTGGCGTGCGCGCGAAGCGGGTTGAGCGGGCGGCGGCGGCATGACGCCACGCCAACGCTTCAACGCCGCCGCCGCTAACCGTATCCTCATCACCGACGGCGCGTTCGGGACCGAGATCCAGAATTGGAAACTCGACGAGGCCGCCTATGCGGGCGAACTCGGGCTGACGCGCGACGCCAAGGGCAACAACGACATCCTCGCACTGACCATGCCCGAGGTGCCGGTGGCGATCACCCGCGCCTATCTCGACGCGGGGTCGGACATCGTGTCCACTAACACCTTCTCCGCCAACCGGATCAGCCAGGCGGACTACGCGGCCGAGCATTTGATACGCGAGATCAACGTCGCCTCCGCGCGCATCGCGCGCCGGCTGGCGGACGAGTATCACGCGCGCGACGGACGCCCGCGCTTCGTCGCGGGGGCGATCGGGCCGACCAACAAGACACTGTCGCTGTCGCCCGACGTTAACGACCCGGGCTATCGCGAGATCGATTTCGATTATCTCACGGGTGTGTACCGCGAGCAGGTCGACGCGCTGGTCGAGGGTGGAGTAGACTTCGTCCTGATCGAGACGATATTCGATACGCTGAACGCCAAGGCGGGGGTGATGGCGGTGCTCGACGCGCAGGCGGCGCTCGGGCGCGACCTGCCGATCATGCTGTCGATGACGCTGACCGATCTGTCGGGCCGCAACCTGTCGGGGCACACGGTGGAGGCGTTCTGGTGCGCGGTACGGCACGCACGGCCGCTGACGGTGGGGCTCAACTGCTCATTCGGCGCGGAGCAGCTGCGCCCGCATGTGCGGACCTTGTCGCAGGTCGCGGACACGCTGATCATGGTGTATCCGAATGCGGGGCTGCCCAACGAGCTGGGCGCGTATGACGAGGTTCCCGCGACCACGGCTGGGCTGGTGGAGGAGTGGGCGCGGGCGGGGCAGGTCAACGTGCTCGGCGGCTGCTGCGGCTCGACCCCCGCGCACATCGCCGCGATCGCGGAGACGGTGCGGGGCTTGGCGCCGCGCAAGGTGCCTGTGCCGGAGGTGCGGACCCGGCTCGCGGGGCTGGAGCCGATGACGATGGCGGCTTAGCACCTCCCCCCTCTCCCTTTTGGGGAGAGGGCCGGGGAGAGGGGGAGAAACGGTGTCCTCGCTGGGCAGGCTGCATCCTTTCTCCCCCTCTCCCTCCGCCGCTACGCGGCTCCCCCCTCTCCCCAAAGGGGAGAGGGAGAAAGAAGAAGATGACCTCCAGCACCGCCTCCTTCGTCAACATCGGCGAGCGCACCAACGTCACCGGCTCGGCGGCGTTCAAGAAGCTGATCCTCGCGGGCGATTACGCCAAGGCGGTGGAGGTCGCGCGCCAGCAAGTCGAGAACGGCGCGCAGATCGTCGACATCAACATGGACGAAGGCCTGCTCGACGCCGAGCACGCCATGACCACCTTCCTCAAGCTGATCGCCGCCGAGCCCGATATCGCGCGGGTGCCGTTCATGATCGACTCGTCCAAGTGGAGCGTGATCGAAGCGGGGCTGAAATGCGTTTCGGGCAAGCCGATCGTCAACTCGATCAGCATGAAGGAGG
>CAXSEO010000603.1:0-2071 GCA_964235525.1 uncultured Sphingomonas sp.
CCCGCCTGCTTTGACTATCCGTCCGGCATTGGTAGAGGGGCGTCCGAAGCGGCGCGGCACGGGAATCTCGCAAGGCGTGACGGGCTTTATCGGCAAATCGGCGTTTACAGACGAGAGCAGTGACCACCCCGCGCCGTAGTAATCACATATGGAGCAACCCGATGAAGACGCCGACGCCGGACGAGCGCGCGACGATCCTGGAAGCGCGACGCAGTGCGAAGATGGCGCGCTCGGCGCACGCCTATGTGCGCGGCAACACCGCGCGCTTCTACGAGTGGCTGGACGACGCGCCCGCCGCCAAGCGCGTCCCCGCCGGCCCGTCGGTGTGGATTTGCGGCGATTGCCACCTCAGCAACCTCGGCCCGGTCGCGGACGGCAAGGGCCGTGTCGAGGTGCAGATCCGCGATGTCGACCAGGCGGTGATCGGCAACCCCGCGCATGACTTGATCCGGCTCGGGCTGTCGCTCGCCACCGCCGCGCGCGGCTCCGACCTGCCCGGGGTCGCGACCGCGCGCATCATCGAGGCGATGATCGAGGGCTATGCGGTCGCGCTGCACGACCCGACCAGCGGCGATACCGGCCCCGAGCCGGACGCGGTCCGCAGCGTGAAGCGGCGCGCGCTCGGGCGGCGCTGGCGGGACCTCGCCCGCGAACGGCTGGAGGACACGCAGCCGACGATTCCCTTGGGCAAGATGTTCTGGCCGCTCGACGAGCGCGAGCGCGATGCGCTGACGCGGGTGATCGCGGACCCGGGCGTCGCCAAGATGATCCTGTCGCTGGCCAACAAGGCCGACGCCGCCGAGGCCCGGCTGGTTGACGCGGCTTACTGGCAGAAGGGGTGCAGTTCGCTCGGTCTGCTCCGCTTCGCCGCCATCGTCGCCACCGGCGAGCGCGAGCGCGGCGCGGATTACGCGCTGATCGACGTCAAGGAAGCGGTCGCGCCGGTCGCGCCCGCCGCAAAGGAGGCGGTGATGCCCGCCGACAATGCGGAGCGGATCGTCGCCGCCGCGCGCGCGCTGTCGCCGTTCCTGGGTTCCCGGATGGTCGCGGCGCGGCTGCTCGACCGCTCGGTGTTTATCCGCGAACTCGCCCCGCAGGACCTCAAGCTCGAGGTGGGGCAGTTCAGCGCCGCCGACGGCGCGCGGGCGGCGCATTATCTGGCATTCGTAGTCGGCAAGGCGCACGCGCGCCAGATGGACCACGCGGCGCGCGAGGAATGGCGCGAGGCGCTGGAGGGCGACCGCAGCGGCGCGATCGACGCGCCGCCCTGGCTATGGGACAGCGTGGTCGAGCTCGCGGGGCGGCACGAGGTCGGCTATCTCCACCACTGCCGCGAACATGCGCTGCGTCCGGTCGCGGGGTGAGGTGAGGTCGATTTCCGACCAGCAACGGACGCCCATTTGTCTTAGGCGTTGCGCTAGATGTCTTTGCTGGTCAGTCTGATTTGGTGAAAGCTGGGGTAGCACATCGAACAAAAAGGCGCATTCGCGAAGCGCTAGAAGCGGTTTATCGCACGTTCGATGCGCCGCCGCCCTTGGTGATCGAAGGTTGCCCATGCTGCATTTCGACGCGCGGCACTGATGTCCTGCTCACGACCCCATTGCGGCAAATCACCGGGCAGGCACTCTGGCGCTACGTGTCTGGCGTGTTCCTGACGATCGGCGACAAGCAGGACTTCCGATATCTGCTGCCTCGCATTCTGGACGTGTCAGTGTCTGATCCGGGAAACGCCAATAATCCTGAGATCGTGCTCGGTAAACTCTCACTCGCGGACTGGCGATCATGGGCGCCCGATGAGCAGCGCGCGGTCGAAGGCTTCGTTGATGCTTGGTTCGAACAGGCGTTGGCGTGTGATTTGGCAGAAGCGGACGAGGGCTGGATCGGAATGGACGCCGAAAGTGTGTTGTGTGGCGCGGCGCGAGCTGGAATGCCTTTGCGACCCTGGCTTCTGCGATTGTCAGAGCCGGACGCGACGCCAGTTCTGGCCGATATGCAACAGCGTTTCCCCGGCGATATGTCGGTCGTGCCCCGGGACGTGGTGTAGCTGAGGGGTGGCCATCGGAGATCTTCG
>CAXSEO010000604.1:0-2069 GCA_964235525.1 uncultured Sphingomonas sp.
CATCCACGCCGGAAGCCTGCTCAAGCCCGACGACCTGACGAGCGCGGACCTGCCTGCGCTGGAAGCCGCCGCGTTCCTGCGCAACACGCCAGAGAACCGAACCGTGTTGTTCGGCGCCATGGTCCGCCACACCCTGGCCCAGGGCGACCCCGTGTCCGATGGCGCCATCGTGCGGCAGGGTGATCACGGCTTCCTGTCGGCGGTGCTCGACCCGGGCATGCGCGCCGTGACCATCGGCCTCGACCAGATCGGCTCCGACGCCAGCCTGATCTGGCCCGGCGACCACATCGACCTCATCCTGGTCCGCGAGACCACGGCTCCCGGCCGCTCCTCCGCCCACAGCGTGTCGAGCGAGACCGTGCTGACCGACATCCGCGTGATCGCCGTCGACCAGCAGCTCATGCAGGGCGCCGCACCCGAAGAGCACGCCCAGGCGAACAGCAAGACGATGACTCTCGAGGTCTCGACGGAGGACGCCAAGCGTCTCGCGATCGCGCTCAAGCTCGGCAAGCTGTCCGTCTCCGTGCGCTCCGCAAGCGCGCCGCTCGCCCTGGCCCCGCTCGCCCCGGCCAAGACCGCCGCTCCCGTCACCTGGGCGGGCGACGTCTCGCAGTCCCTTGCCGGGGAGAGGAACGCGCCCGAAAGCGCGACCCTTACCATTTTCCGCGGTGCGCAGACCGCTGTCGCGAGGTTCTAGATGACCCTTGACGCCGATGCCCCCGGAGCCGCGACCACGGAGCGCCCGGACGCGTCAACCCGGCCCGAACGTCCGGCCTTCCTCGGCTTCGTGACCGATGCGGACACGGAGGCGGCGCTGCGGTCCGGTCTTGCCGAGGCTGGCCTCGGCGCGCTGGACGTGCGTCGCAGCTCGATCCAGGCGGCAACCGCGACGCTTCGCAAGATCGCGACGCCCCGCATCCTTGTCGTGGACGTCAGCGGCGAGGAGCAGCCGCTTTCCGCGCTCGGCCACCTGTCCGAGGCGGTCGAGCCGGACGTGAGCGTCCTTGTCGTCGGCGAGCAGCGCGACGTCGACTTCTACCGGCAGATGACCCGCGGGCTCGGCGTGCGCGAGTACCTGTGCAAGCCGATCTCGCGCGAGATGGTGGCGCACCACTTCCTGCCTCTGCTCAGCGGCACCGCGCAACCCCTTGAATCGGTCACCAACGGCCGCGTCGTCACCGTCACCTCCAGCGTGGGTGGCGCCGGCGCGACGACGATCGCCGTGAACCTGGCCTGGCACTTCGCCTCCGACCTGAGGCGCCACACGCTGCTGCTCGATCCCGACCTCCACATGGGTCGCGCGGCGATGATGCTGAACACCCAGGCCGGGCCGGGCCTGCGCATGGCCCTGGAACGCCCTGATCGCATCGACCCGCTGTTCCTCGAGCGTGCCGCGCGTCCGGCCGCCGCGAAGGGTGCGTCGGAGCGGCTGCATGTGCTGTCCGCCGAGGAGAAGCTGGAGGAGCGCACGATCTACACGCAGGGCGCCACCCCGAAGCTCATCGAGGCCGTGCGCCGGCGCTACAACCTCATCATCGCCGACACGCCGATCGAGCCGATCCGCTTCTACAAGGAGCTGCTCCTGCTCGCGCACCAGCGGATCATTGTGACGCTTCCCACCCTCGCCAGCCTGCGCGACACCCTGCGCATCCTGGACCTCCCGGCCGGCCCCGGGCAGACACGGCGCGCGGTCGTGGTCCTGAACCGACTGGGCATGCCCGGCGGACTGACCCGGCAGCAGGTCGAGAAGACCCTCCAGATGAAGGCCGACGTCGTCATCGCCGACATGCCGCGGGCGATGATCTCGGCCGCCAACCTCGGCCAGCCCGCCGCCGCCGCTGGCGGGTCGTTCCGCACCGCGATCGCGGAGATCGCCCGCCAGGCGGCGTTCATGAGGCTGCTGGACAGCAACGCCGTGGCGGCGAACACCGACAAGGTCCGCCGCAGCCGCAGGTTGCTGTTCGGACGCCGCGCATGAGCATGACCGTCCTTCCGACAGCGTTCGGCCGCAGGCGCGAGGAGCCCGCGGCACCCGTGCCGGTGCACGAGGAGCGGCGGGACGCCAACGC
>CAXSEO010000605.1:0-2063 GCA_964235525.1 uncultured Sphingomonas sp.
GAAATCGCCAACGGACTTGCCTTTGCCGCCGAACCCTGTTGAACCATTCCACCCAGATACCCGAACGGGAGGGGCGCGGCGATGAACAGGAATGTCGAAAGGCCGATCGGTCATCAATACGCGCTTGCGATGATCGACGGCGGTGAGGCGAGGGTCCGGTCGCTGGCGCTTGCGGCCGGCAGCCAGGTGACCTTCGACGCTTTCATGCGCGTTCAGGACGAGGAACCCGTTCCCGCCTTTCTCCACTCGGCATTATGCGCCATGTCGCTGCCGACCAAGCGCCCCAAGGACGACACCCTTCCGATCGTGCGCGAGGACGGCAAGTATGCGCTGGCAATCAACCCGCGACCCGTGCTGCAAACAGTGGACGGCAAGTCAGTTTTGCGCAGTCTCGGCGTTCCCTACGGATCCTACCCCCGCGTTGCGCTCATCTACATGCTGTCGCAAGCCGTGACGCAGCGATCGCGCGACGTCTATCTCGGCCGTAATTTTACTGAGTGGATGCGCCGGCTCGGCTACCAAACGGTTTCCTTCGGTCCGCGTGGCACCGCCAATCTGATGCGCGAACAGGTGGATCGGCTGCTAGCCTGCGAATGGCAGATTCGCTGGGATGGCGGGGAGACCGACGACAACGCCTTTGCGGTTCGCGACGTCAAGATCTCCAACGAATATGCTGGCTCACTCGACCGAAACGGTGCCTTCGCTCGCGAAATCCGTATGTCGGAGGTGTTCTACAATCACTTGGTCGAGCATGCCGTGCCGCTCAACGAGGTCGCGGTGCGCGAGCTGAAGGGCATTCCGACCGCGCTCGACCTTTACACCTACCTAGCCTACCGGCTGCCCCGCGTCACGTCTGCCAAGGGGCAGGCCATCTCCTGGGATCAGCTCGCGCGGCATCTCGGCAACGCCGCAGACGGCAAGCGCTTTCGCCAGACGGTCCGCGAAACCATGCAGATCGTCTCCGCTGTGTACCCTAACGCCAATGTCGACGTCTCGGGCCGTCGGGTGGTTCTACATCCCTCACCGGCACCGCTGGAGCGCAAGCTGATCGGCACGCATTTGCGGCTGGTCGGCGCGGCCGATCCGCCAAGCGCACCGAGATCATCGGTCAGCGTTGGAACACCACAAGCCCATCGGGCTGCCGCCGAACCGGCAGCCCCGCTGCTCGCCTTTCCGACCGGTTCCTTGAGCTACGGCGATCGTGAGAAGGCCTTCCGCGCAGTAGGCCTGAGCAGGGGCGCTCCCTGGGACGTCGACAGCATGGCTAGCGAGTTTCGCCGCGGTTGCCCGACCATTACCAAGGCGCGGCCCGAGGCGGAATGGCTGCGGATGTGGGAGGCCTTTGTGGTCAGCTATGCGGCGCGCCGGCGTAGCCAACCGACTGACTGACCGAGCGATGATGTTCGTGCCGAAAGCGACTAGGCGCTAGGCCGGATCGCCAGTTTGGCGATGGCAGGGGCGAACCGGACGCGCAGAAAAAGGGGAGGGGTTGAACGGGGCGAAGGAGACGCGTCATGCCGATCGCCGCCCGAAAGCCTTACCAGCAACCCGTCAGCCTTGGCGATACGTTTGGCGGCCGTTCCCACGGCTATTGGGGCATGTGCGCATGTCGGCTCGACGCCGAGGCTGTAGCTCCGGCAGGGCGACCGCAGCCTCCTTGTGACCTGCTTCGCCAGGTGCGTTCAAGTTGATAACAGGCATGCTTGCTCACCTGGAGCACCTCACTCTGGCAAGTCGATCATTTAGGCGACCATCCTCTACAATGCCGCGAGGACGGCCGTTCTCCCGAGCACTGCGGACCGATCGTCCGCGCAGGTCGGTCGTGGCTTCCAGCTGTGACAGTGACAGGCGGCCGCCGGACCGCGCCCGCTACCTCGATCTTATCGAGCGCTCGGGAGGAAGCTCGGGATTGGCAAGTTTTGACCCGATCAATCTTCGATGCCTCTGCGCGCGAACAGTGGTCCAGTAGATCGGCCAGACTTGGAGATAGGTCGTGGCCTGTTTAGGAAAGTATCTCGTTCCGCCGGGACTTTGATTAGCGTTAAGAGATAGATAGGCCGAAG
>CAXSEO010000606.1:0-2059 GCA_964235525.1 uncultured Sphingomonas sp.
GCGTCGCGCGAGCCGTATTTGTGGCTGTTCTCCGTGTGGATCGTCTCACCCGCCGCCATTGCGAACAAGCGACCCGCCACCTCGAACGCGACCTCGCGCGTCGCCTCCAGGTGCATCTCGACCCGCGCCGCCGCGTCGTTCCAGCGCGCGCGATGCTGAAAGGCGTCGAGCGGGATCGTGCCCGCCAGCTCGCGGTTGATGCGCGCAAACAGGTTCAGGTTGAACGCCGCCGTGACCCCGGCCGCGTCATCATAGGCGGCGAGCAGCCGCTCGACCGGCTTGACCCGGTCCATGCCGATCACCAGCATCGCCCCCTCGCCCAGCGACGCGCGCATCGCCCGCAGCAGGTCGACCGCCTCCCGCGGGCCCATGTTGCCGATCGTCGAGCCGGGGAAGAAGCCGAGCTTCGCCGCCCCCGCCACCTCGCGCGGCAGCGTCAGCGGGCGCAGGAAGTCCGCCTCCAGCGGCAACACGGCCAGCCCGGGGAACGCCCCCGCCAGCGCCGCGCTCGACTCGCGCAGGAATGCGCCAGAGATGTCGATCGGCACATAAGCGGACGGGGAGACCGCGCCGAGCAGCAGCGGCGTCTTCGCGGACGAGCCCGACCCGAACTCCACCACCGCGCGGCCGGGGCCGACCAACGTGGCCAGCGCCGGGCTGATCTCGCAAAGGATCGCCGTCTCGGTGCGGGTAGGATAGTATTCCGGCAGTGCGGTGATCGCCTCGAACAGCTCGGACCCGCGCCGGTCGTAGAACCACCGCGCGGGGATCGCGCGGGGGCGGCGCGTCAGCCCCGCGAGCACGTCGGCGCGAAACCGCGGGTCCGGCCCTTCCGCGTCGGCCACGCTACACGTCCCGCGCGAGCCGCACGCCGGTGAACTGCCAGCGTTGGTGGGGCGCAAAGAAGTTGCGATAGCTCGCCCGGACATGCCCGCGCGGGGTCGCGCACGATCCGCCGCGCAGCACGAACTGGCCGCTCATGAACTTGCCGTTATATTCTCCCACCGCGCCTCCCGCCGAGCGAAAGCCGGGATAGGGGCGATAGGCGCTCCCGGTCCACTCCCACACGTCGCCGAACGGGCCCCCGCCGGGGCGCGGCTCGACCGCGCCGGGCGCGTCCAGCTGATTGCCCCCACGCGGGTCGAGCGACGTCGCCGCCGTTTCCCACTCCGCCTCGGTCGGCAACCGCGCGCCTGCCCACGCCGCGTAGGCGTCGGCCTCGTAGAAGCTGACATGCGTCACCGGCGCGGCCGGGTCGAGCGCGCGGCGTCCGTCGAGCCCGAACCGGGTCCACGCCGCGCCGTCGCGCTCCCAATAGAGCGGGGCCGCGACGCGCTCGCGCTCGCGCCATGCCCAACCGTCCGACAGCCACCAGCGCGGCTCGTGATAGCCCCCGTCGGCGATGAACGCCGCCCATTCGCCGTTGCACACCGTCCGGTCCGCGAGCGCATGCGGGGCGAGCCAGACGGTATGACGCGGCCCCTCGCAATCGAAGGCGAAGCCCCCCTCGGCGGAGCCGCCACGCTGGACGCCGGCGTGCCCGATCTCGACCGCGCCGCGACGCCCCTCCACCCACGCGATCGGCCCCGGCATCGCTACCGGCACCTTGCGCTCGGGCGAGTAGAGCGCGGGCTCGAGCGGGTTCTGCGCCAGCAAGTGGAGCAGGTCGGTGACCAGCAGCTCCTGATGCTGTTGCTCGTGGTGACAGCCGAGCTCGACCAGCGCCAGCGCGTCCGCACCGAGCCGGGGCAGCGCCTCCAGCAACGCCGCGTCGACATGCGCGCGGTAGGCCCTGACCTCATCCAGCGTTGGCCGGGTGATCATGCCCCGACGCGCGCGGCTGTGACGCACGCCTTCGGCCTCGTAATAGCTGTTGTAGAGGAACGGCCAGCGCTCGTCGTGGAGCCGGTATTCCGGGACGTGATCGCGCAGCACGAACGTCTCGAAGAACCACGTCGTGTGCGCGAGGTGCCATTTGGCGGGCGAGGCGTCGTCCATCGACTGCACGGTCGCGTCCGCGTCCGACAGCGGTGCGGCAAGCGCGAACGTCAGGGTGCGC
>CAXSEO010000607.1:0-2048 GCA_964235525.1 uncultured Sphingomonas sp.
GGTGTACGACAGCAACGGGATCACTATCGAGGGCGGCACCTCGCTTGCGTTTGACGAGGACGTGCCCGAGCGGTTTCGCGCCTACGGCTGGAAGACGCTGGTGATCGAGGACGCGGAGGACACCGAAGCCTTTGCGAGCGCGATCGAGCAGTTCCGCGCGACTGACGACCGGCCAACCTTCATCATGGTGCGCTCGGTGATCGGCATCGGTTTTCCTACCCGCGCGGGCACGCACAAGGCGCATTCCGACGCTCCCGGCGAAGAGGAGATCCGCGGCGCGAAGGCGTCATACGGTTGGCCCGAGGACGCGCAGTTCCTCGTCCCGCCAGAAGCGAAGCGGTATTTCCACGACGAGCTTGCCGGGCGCAGCGTGCCGCTCCGCGAGGCATGGGACACGATGTTCGCGCGCTATGGCGAGCAATTTCCCGATCTCGCCGAAGAGCTCCAGCAGATGCGGTACGGCAAGCTGCCGCAGGGCTGGGATCAGGACCTGCCCGACTTCGCGCCCGACGCGAAGGGCATCGCCAGCCGCGAGGCGAGCGGCAAGGTGCTCAACGCACTCGCGCCCAAGGTGCCGTGGCTGCTTGGCGGCGCGGCGGACCTGTCGCCCTCGACCAAGACCGACATCAAGGACGCGCCGTCGTTCGAGTTCAACGACTATGGCGGTCGCAACCTGCATTTCGGCATCCGAGAGCATGCGATGGGCTCGATCGCGAACGGCATGGCGACGTCGTACCTGCGGCCCTACACGGGCACGTTCATGGTCTTCTCCGACTATATGCGACCGCCGATCAGGCTGGCCGCGATCATGGAGCTGCCGGTCGTGTTCGTGTTCACCCACGACTCGATCGGGGTGGGCGAGGACGGCCCGACGCACCAGCCGATCGAGCAGCTGACCTCGCTCCGCGCGGTCCCCGGGCTCAACGTGATCCGCCCGGGCGACGCGAACGAGACGCGCGAGGCGTGGAAGTCGGCGCTCGCCGCAACCAACGAGCCATCGTGCCTGATCCTTTCGCGCCAAGCACTGCCGACGCTCGACCGCACGAAATACGCCTCCGCCGAGGGGTTGCATCGTGGCGCCTACGTCTTGACCAAGGATGAGGGCGAGCCCGATGTGATTCTGCTGGCGACCGGATCGGAGGTCGGGCTCGCCTGCCAAGCGGCGGACAAGCTCGCCGAGAGTGGCACCAAAGTGCGCGTCGTGTCGATGCCGTCATGGCACCTTTATGAAAAACAGGACGCCGCCTACAAGGACAGTGTACTGCCGCCGTCGGTGCGCGCGCGCGTGTCGATCGAGCAGGGGGGCACGATCGGCTGGGACCGCTATGTCGGGTTCGAGGGTGAGACGATCGGCATGACGACGTTCGGCGCCTCCGCCCCGATCGCCAAGCTGCAGGAAAAGTTCGGGTTCACGGTCGACAAGGTGGTCGAGACCGCGCGCGCGACGATGGAGAAAGCGAAATGAGCCGGCTCAAGGATCTGACCCAGCAAGGCCAGGCGGTGTGGCTCGACTTCGTCGAGCGCAAGTTCCTCCAGGCGGGCGGGCTCGAGAAGCTGATCGTGGAGGACGGGCTGACCGGCGTCACGTCCAACCCGTCGATCTTCGAGAAAGCGATGGGGCACGGCGACGCCTATGACCAGAGCCTGACCGAGTATGACGACGCGCACGCCGACGCGGCAACGATCGACCGCTATGAGGCGCTCGCGGTCGAGGACATCCAGGCTGCGGCCGACACGCTGCGCCCGACCTATGACCGGCTGGGGGCCAAGGACGGGTATGTGAGCCTTGAGGTGTCGCCCTACCTTGCCGACGACACCGACGCGACGATGGCCGAGGCGGTCAAGCTGTGGCGGATGGTCGACCGGCCCAATGTGATGATCAAGATCCCGGGCACCGACGCGGGCGCACCCGCGATCGCACAGACGATCCGCGCGGGGATCAACGTCAACGTCACGCTGCTGTTCAGCCAAAAGGCATACCAGCGCGTCGCCGATGCCTATGTCGTGGGCCTGGAGGAGCGGGTCCGTCACGGCGAGCCGATCGACCG
>CAXSEO010000608.1:0-2044 GCA_964235525.1 uncultured Sphingomonas sp.
GCGCCCATGGTACTGTGCCTCAAGGCCCGGGAGAGTCGGTCGCCGCCAGGCCCGCAAAGATCGACAAACGACATTCACTCGTCGCGAGAATGAAACACAGCGGCTCAAGCGCCGTTGTCCGAGGCGGCGTCCGGTAAGGGTCCCCACGGAAATAAGTGCTACGAAATCGCTGGCGCTCCAAGAGGGCCAAAGCCCAAAATCAGTAGCACTTATTTCCGTGGGAGCCCTAAGATGGCGCCAGGTGACGCGGGGTGGAGCAGCCCGGTAGCTCGTCAGGCTCATAACCTGAAGGCCGCAGGTTCAAATCCTGCCCCCGCAACCAACTTGAAACGCGACGCCAAGGCCGCATAGGCCGCCTCGCTCGACCCAGACCCCAAAGCCAGCATCGACGCCAGCCGGCCCCGAACTTCGAATCGCGGGCAGTGCCTTCGGATCGTAGGGGAGGGGACAAGCGCGCCTCATCGATCACGCCCCTGATCTGCTCCAGCACCTCCGCGGCGTCCTCGCTCGTCAGTGCCTCCTGCAGCGCCGCCAGCCGCTCGCGATACAGCTTCGCCAGATTTGCATCAGCCGCGGCGATGGTGCGTCGGTTGCGGCTAACTCGGCCTCCAGCGTTGCCTTGCGCGCCTCCGCATCCTTCAGTGCCGTCAGGATAGCGGCCGAGCCGCCGCTCTCGGCCAAGACCGACACGAGGTTGCCGATCTTTCTGTCCAACCGCTTCAGCTCATCGCGCTGGCTTTCCTGCGCGACGGAGCGCCCCTCTGCTCGGCATTCCATTCCGCAGTGAAACCGCGCACGAAGGCCGCGTAGACCTCCGGCGCCATCAGCCGCGTCCGCAGCGCGTCCAGCACCGTCCCCTCGACGAGGTCGCGCTTGACCGTGCGCCGGTAGCCACAGACGGCCTCACCTTTGTTGCGGGCTGCCGAGCACCCGACGTGCGTCGCGCTGATCACCGACACGCCGCCGCCGCACACGCCACAGCGCAGCAGCCCGGACAACAGGTACGTCGGTCGCCGCTGCCGCCAGAAGGGCAGATTGGACGCCGTGCCTTCCTCCCCTCGCTTTCCGTCGAGCTCGGCTTGACGCTTCTTCACCCTGGCCCAAAGCGCGTCGTCGACGATGCGCAGCTCAGGCACCGCCTTCCTCACCCATTCGCCCTCCGGATTGAGCTGAGAACAACGTTTCTGCCTGTCAGGGTGCTTCCCGTAACGGAGGCGGTTCCAGACCAGCACGCCGACGTAGAGCTCGTTGTTGAGCACGCCTGTGCCACGGGTACGGTTGCCGTAGATCGTGCTCTGTGCCCAAGCCCCCCGCTCGGGCCGGGCACGCCTTCGCGGTTCAGCGCCGCCGCGATGGCCCTCGGTGACGCCCCGTCAGCATAGTCGTTCAGGATGCGCCGGACCACGTCGGCTTCGGCCTCATCGATGGCTCGGCCGCCCCGGTTTTCTCCTTCCGCCGCTGGGACCACGTCATACCCGTAGGTGAGGCCGCCAGCGGAGGCGCCAGCCTCGATCCGGCCCCGCAGGCCGCGCCTGGTCTTGTCGGCCAGATCATCCAGGAAGACGTCGTTGATCGTCCCCTTGATGCCCATGATCAGCTTGGTCGCGTGACCCTCGGCACACGTGTAGACCGGAATACGCGCGTAGCGACAGTGCTTGCCGAAGTTCGCCGACTCTTCCTTGTCGCGCATCAAGCGATTGAGCGACTCCGCGACGATGACCTCGAACTGTTTGCGGGGCAGGGCCTCGCGCAAGGCTTGGTAGCCAGATCGGCTCGATACGCTGCCGGTCATGGCGCGGTCGACGTAGATCGGTCCGATCTACCAGCCGTGGCGACGGACGAGATCCTCGCAGATGCGGATCTGGTCCTCGATGGAAGCGTCACGCTGCCGGTCGGTCGAATAGCGGGCATAGATGGCGGCGCGCATGTCGGACTCGTCCTAGAAAGAAAGGACGACGATGATCGACGATCGTCGACGCCAAGACAAATCGAATCGTATCGATCCCTGTCATGGGTAGGCAGCCATGGATCCAGGTTTCTCGCT
>CAXSEO010000609.1:0-2042 GCA_964235525.1 uncultured Sphingomonas sp.
GGCGACGCCACTGGTCGAGCGCCATGTCGGACACCTCGACGTCCGACATGTTGAGGCCGGCCGAATTTACGAGGACGTCGGGGATGCCCCATTTCGCCGCGACGCCGTCGAACGCGCGGTCCACCGCGAACTCGTCGGAGACGTCCAGCTTCAATGCCATCGCCCGCCCACCGCCGGCCTCAATCTGGGCGATCTGATCGTCGGCACCATCCCCGTCGAGTACGCCGATCGCGACGCAGGCGCCCCTTTCGGCGAATGCCTTGACGCAGGCCGCGCCGATGCCGGAGCCGCCGCCCGTCACGACCGCCACCCGCCCGGCCAGCGGCTGAGGCGTGCCGGCCTTCACGACGCGTTCCAGCCGACGGTCGCGCCGACCGTCACGTCCGGCGCAGCCTGGCCCTGAACAGGTCCTTGTCCGAAAGCGAGTAATACAGCCATGTCTCCTCCTTCATTTCGATGGCGGCGGAAGCGAACGCGATGTCGCTCGCGCCGGAGGCGAGCTTCTCAGGGACGATGATCGGGGCGTCGCAGCGCTCCACGACCTCGATCAGCGTCGCGTCGAGCGCCGCCCATCCGATCCGCCACGCGGCGTCGCGCGTGGCCCCGTTGTAGAACATGACTGGCCGGTCCGTGCCGGCGCCGACGACGGGACCGGTGGACAGGTGCCAGCTGTCCCAATCGTCCGGGCGTGCGGCGAGGAGAGGGCCGTTCACCTGCCAGGGCCCGTCGATCCCCGGCGACGTCGCGACGGCGATCTTGGAGTGCTCGTCCTGCGCGTACTCGAAGAACAGACGCCACGATCCATCGGGGGCGGGTGCCACCGTGGCCTCCTTGGGATTGGCGTATGGAGGTCGCGAGTCGAGCGCCCGCCGCAGCTTGTCTAGCCTCCGGGCGTCGGGTCCGGCGGCGTGCATCAGCCGTCCGGTCAGCTGCGCCTGGTTCCAGCCGGTGTACCAGCAGTGCACGCCCGCGTCGGTGACAATGACCGTCGGGTCCTCGCATCCATCAAGGTCGTCCAGAGCCGGTCCTGGGAAGATGACGGGCGCCTCGTCCATTTCGAAGTGCAGCCCGTCCGCGGACTCCCCGAACCAGATCTCCGCCATCTTGAGGCGCGGTTCGTCGTCGCGGCGAGGAACCGCGCGAACGAGGAGCTGGAAGCCGTCGGCCGATCGCCAGACGAACGGACTGAGCACGTACATGTCGTCCAGGCGGTTGCGCCGACCGAGCGTCACACGTTCGATCCCGTCGACGACGAACCCGGTCACGGGCGCGTCCTCGCGTGCGGGATGACCATGTCGCAAGTTGTCGCGGCATCGCGCGACGCATGGTCGATCATGGCTGCTTCGCGGCCGTCGCTCGATTGAGCCAGCACGTCGAGGCGGAGCGATCGCCAGGCGTAAGCGGCGGCTAGCCCTTCGTGTGCGCACCGCGCCGGGCCGCAGGCGGCGCCTGCCACGCGTCCGCGCTCCTCCGAGCTTCGTCGGGCGAAATACTGGCGATCGGTCTCCATCTCGGCCAAGTTCCTCGCTTTGCTGGCTTGGACCTATGGGTTCCGGGCAACCGATGGTAAACGAGACTTCCCGGGTGGGAGGACGCTCAGTCTTGCAGACCTGATCGGTTCTCATCGTGCGGTCGATGGTGACGGTCGGAAGCCGCGGCCTCCGTCGGACGGCGGTCCCGGGATTGGCCAGCTCGGACGAGCGGCGCGACAGGGTGTCAGGTGTCGTTCGGGATCATCGATCGGAAGCACCCGTTCGTCTTGGCGGCCGCCGCCCGGTGGTCGCGTCCATGACCGGCGGGACGAAGGGCGGTCCAGCGTGGCGAGGAAGCTGCGCGGCGGCGCGGGCGAAGGTCGACGGGGACGTGCGGGCACCTGGGAGTCGCGGGGCCGCGGTGGTCGGCGGCCCACGCGGTCCGGCCTCCCGGCCCCGTTCGGCGGTCACGATCGCATCGGGCGGGGGAATTTGCTTTGAGGGTGCCGCCAGCCGTCGTCGACCGCTCCATCGGGGTGGTCGGGCGGACGGCGATGCCGGTTTGCATGC
>CAXSEO010000610.1:0-2039 GCA_964235525.1 uncultured Sphingomonas sp.
CAGTCGAGGTACTGCGCCGCGCGAACGGTGGCCCCGGCGCGGCGCGCAACACCGGCGTAGAGCGCGCCCTCGCACTCGGCTGCGGCTACGTCGCTTTCCTCGACTCGGACGACTGGTGGGAGCCGCCGCATCTCGCGGCCGCGCTGGCGGCGCTGGTGGACGCACCATTCTATTTCGCGAACAGCACGCATGATGACGTGCCCTCCTTTTCCTATTTCGCCGGGATGCGCGGCCGGGAGGGAAGCGTCATCCCCGCCGCCGAGGCGTTCCCGCTCGTGCTCGCCGAATGCGTGCCGCACACCTCACAGGTCGTGTATTCGCTTTCCGACTTCCCCGACGTCCGCTTCGACGAGACGATGCGGCGGACGGGGGAGGACCACCTATTCTGGCTGACGATTGCGGATCGCGACGTCCCGCTCGCCTACTCGACCCGGATCATGGGACATCGCGGCGCGGGCGTGTCGATATATCGCGAGGCGCTGGGGTGGGATGCGCCGGGCTATCTCCCGCGCCTACTGGATGCGTTTCACTTTCGCGGTCTGGTCGCGTCGCGCTTTGAGCTTGCTCCCCCGCTCGCCAAGCTCAACGCGTGCTATCGGCGGGAGGCGGCGGACGAGATCGCCTATGCGCTGGTTCGGCGCGCGGCCAAGTCGCCGCGTCGCGGGGCGCGCGCGCTTGCCGAGGTCGCGAGTGGCGGACCGGCCTTGTGGGCGGCAGTCGCGCGGGCGCTGCCCCGGCTGCCGGCGGTCCGCCGGCGGGTCGCGGCGTGAAATTCCTGTTTGCCTCCGCGCACCCTTATCTGCCCCAGCTCGCGGGCGGGTCGCAGACCAACACGCACGAGATGGCGCGGGCGCTGATCGCGCGCGGGCATCAAGTCGCGGTGCTCGCCGGGCTGACCGGCGCAGGGCTGCTCGGCCTGCGCCATCGCGTCCTCCTAAAAGCGCGCGGTCGCCGGGCCAGCGTCGACCGCGCGCTCGGCTACCCGACGTACCGGAGCTGGCACGCCTGGGAGGGCGCGGGCAAGGCGGTTGCCGCGTTCCGGCCGGACGTGGCGGTGGCGCAGTCGGGCGCGATCCTACGCGTCGCGGGCGCGCTGCGGAAGGCGGGCGCGCCGCTGCTGATCTACAACCACAATACCGAGTTCGACGATCACGGCGCGGACATCGACTCGTTCCGGAACGAGCTGTTCATCGCCAATTCCGAATTCACCGCCGAGGCGTATCGACGCGAGTATGGCGTCGACAGCGCGGTGATCGCCCCGCTGTTCGACCGCTCGCGCTATCAGGTGGAGAGCGACCGGCGCGAGGTGCTGTTCATCAACCCGCACCCGCACAAAGGCGTGGATGTCGCGCTCCACCTCGCGCGCGCCTGCCCGGATATTCCGTTCCGCTTCGTGATGGGCTGGCCGCTGTCCCCCGCCGACGAGGCGCGACTGCGGAGCGACGTGGCGGCGTTGGCGAACGTGACGCTCCACCCGCAGACCGACACGATGGCGCAGCATTACGCGCACGCCCGTCTCCTGCTCGCGCCGAGCCGCTGGGCGGAGACCTGGGGCCGGGTCGCGACGGAAGCGCAGTTCAGCGGCGTTCCTGTGCTCGCCGCTCGCGTCGGCGGCCTGCCGGAGGCGGTGGGGCCGGGCGGCGTGCTGATCGGGCCCGACGCTTCGCTCGACGGATGGATCGCGGCGTTACGGCGGTTGTGGACCGACCAGCCTTTCTACGACCAGCTGACGGCCGAGTCGCTCGCCTGGTCGCAGCGCGCGCAGATCGACCCCGCGCGCCAGCTCGATCAAATCGAGGAACTCGCGGCCGTTGCCATAAAGGCACGCGCAAGCTGATCTGCAGGTAATTGCGCGGGAACTCGGTTTACGGCAAGTAACCGTCCCATCGGAGCAGTAGATGGTGGGAACTCGCATTGCGGCGTTGGCGCCGGCTGGCTTGTGGTTCGCCGGCTGCGCGGCCGCGCCGACGCCCGATGATCCGGTTAAGCGACTCGGCCTCGTGCCGAGCTTCTCGGACGAGTTCTCCGGGCGCGCGGTG
>CAXSEO010000611.1:0-2034 GCA_964235525.1 uncultured Sphingomonas sp.
CCGGGCTGCGTAGCTCCCCCGGAGCTACGGTCCCGTCGCGCCTCGCCGATCACGTGCAGGTTGCCGCCGCAGCAGGCGCACTGCTTCTCGGCCAAGTCGATCAGCTGCTCGACCCGCTCCAGGTGAGCAGGCAAGCTGCCCCGGTTCGTCTTGCGAGGCCGTGGCGGCGCGGGCTTCGCTACCGTGTCCAGCCCGGCCTGCACGCGACCGACCGCCGCGTCCATCTCCTCGAACGCGAGCAGCAGCTGGTCGGGGTGCAGCTGCTCGGAACGGGCACCGACCGGTGTCGCTGCAGGCAGCGATGATCGCGCCGAGCCGCGCGAACTCTACTTCGGCTTGAGCCTTGGCGTCCGCAAGCGCGGTAATCTGGCGATCACGCTCGACCACCTCCGTCTTGAGCGCGTTCAGCATCGCGCGGAGCGCGTGAGGATCGTCGGGCAAACTCGCTTCTGAAGCTTGGACGACCGACACCATCGCCCGCATAGCCGACCATTCCAACCGGCGCGTCGCTAATCTGCCACCCTAAAGCTACCGGCCGGCCTGAGCCGGCATCTTCACCGGACGCTTACCTTGCTACCGCGCGGGGCGATCAACTATCTACTTTGCGTCAACGGAGGTCAGCGTCGCGTGGAGACGCCACCGTCAAGCGGTGCGGTTTCAAGATCCACCGCGTCGAGCGGCAACGCCTCTAGAAAGCGCGTGTCCCGGCCCTCGAGCCACGCGACCACAAACGCGTCATCGCCCTGGCTGCAGGCGAGTGCGTGGTCGAAGCCGCCTGGAAAGTGAAAGACGAGGAGCCGTGAGTCCTGAGAGGCCTGCCACTGTAACACCGTACCCGCGCAAGCGTAGCTAAACGCACCCGCTCCAGCGACCCTCGCCTCGCCATCGCCCCGCAGATTGACCGAACCCTGAAGTACGTAGATCGCCTCATCCGTGCCCAAAAGCCGAAGCGGCATTCCCGCTCCTCGGGCGGCATCGACCTCGAACAGGTCGTAATCGTGCTCGGTCTCGGCTCCGCCCATGAGCAATCGCCATGTAAGCCCAAACGCATCAAAGACGCGTCCATCCCGAGCCTGTGCTATCTTCAGTGTGCCAGCGTGCCAGCCACCGGGTCGAGTAACGAGCAGCGCTTCGCTTGGTGGCACGCTGAACGGCAGTGCTGTAACCGCGACTGAACCGTAGAGACGGGACAAAGTTTGATTCAGTTCATCGTTCTTTGGAGTCGGCCCCTCTTCCATCGTCGGTAACCGCCGCTCTTCGGCCGGACGCGCAAGCGATACCACCTGCATTTCGTTGCCGGCGGGCGCATACCAGTTCAGCACCCGTGTCTCTCTACTCTCTACGGTGAACGTATGCGGGATCATGCGAGGAAGGTGGACCAGTGTTCCCGCTTCGGCTCGGATTATTTGCCCATCGACGTGAAAATTCATAACGCCTTCGATGACGTAGAATCCTTCGATGGAGAATGGGTGGCGGTGGGTTGGAGGACCGAGGCTGCCGGGCATCAGCTGCTCAAGAAACGAACAACGGTTGTTTGTTTGAAGTCCGGTTGCATGGATCAGCCAGAGCGTGCCGACCAGCCACATCGCGGGAGCCGATTCGCGGTCCAGTGTATATGCTGGTCGGGTCCGGAGAGTTCGCGTGTCCAATTTCGCCTCCTTTGGTGGTAAGTCCGATCTTGTGGGCAGGCCTCTGGAACTGCGTCCGCGCCACCGCGTAAGTCCGCTCGTGCGCGAAGCCAGCTGCGGCCTCCATAAGGTATACTTGCTTAGGTCGAGCTGACCGCCGGTAGCGGAAACACAGGTTCGGCCGGCTTGGATCAGGGTATTCTTGGTCGCATTCGCAGAACATGACGACCTAAAGCTGGGGACCCCCGCATTGCGCCCCGCCGGCCCGTCAGTGGTATCGCGAAATCCCTACTAAGGGCTGTTAATTGGCCGGTGTTAGCGCGTGGATCAGCCGATCGACCTACATGCCGATCGGCTTAGTAGGGCCGCTCGGAAAGTGCCGGGGGTGACCCCCATTGCTCGCCTG
>CAXSEO010000612.1:0-2015 GCA_964235525.1 uncultured Sphingomonas sp.
GTCCGCATCGTGTCCACGTCGCGCGCGAACCCGGCGGTGTCGGCGCGCACGCCGATCACCAGCTGCTCAATCTCCTCATCCATCCGGAAACGCCTCCCTCAGTTTCGCCAAGGTCGCCGCGTCGGGCGGCACCGCCCCGCTCGCGCCGCCGGTCATCGCCGCTACCACCGCCGCCAGCTCGGCGGGCGTCGCCGCCCAGAACCGGTCGGGCGACCAGCCCAACACCGCCCCCGCGAAGCCGGAGAGGCGGAGGGCGGAGGCGGTGAACTCACCCCTCACCGCCCCGCCAGGATCTGCGCGAGCAGCACCCGCAACACCGGCGTCGCCGCCGCCAGCCCGGCGCTCGCCACCGCTTCGCCGAGCGCGTCGCGGGTCAGCCCGTCGGGCCGCTCGGCCAGGCAGTGCCAGAACAGCGCCACCAGCTCGGCGAGCCCAAGCCGCCCCGCCGCCGCGCGCTCGACCAGCGCGAACAACGGCCCCAGCTCCTCCTCGGCGGCGACCAGCGCCTGGAACGAGGGCCGCAGCCGCAACACCTCGCCAGCGACGCGCAACGACGCCTCGCCCCGCGCCGGATTGGCGGTGGTCATGGTGATTCTCCTTAATGCCCTCTCCCGCCTGCGAGAAAGGGAGAGGCGCGAAGCGCCGAGGGTGAGGGACTGTGGAGCAGGCTTTACCGACCGTATCGCCGAACCCGTCACCCCGGCCTTGGGCCGGGGCCTAACCGTCCCCGCGTGCTTACGGCATCCGGGGACGTGAAGCGCGCGGCGCGGCTCCACTCCGAACGTAAACACGGCTGGACGGTTGGACCCCGGCACAAGGCCGGGGTGACGGACGTAAGTGAGGTGACGGGGTTGCCGAACCCGCGTCCCGCGCGGATCAGCCACACGCGCCAGTCGTCGTCCCCGGGCAGCTGCCCGCGATGCGCCCACAACGCCCAGCGCGCGAGCAACTCGTCGCGATGGCCCTCGTTCAGTTGGGTCAGCAGGATCTGCTGTTGGCGGGGGCTCAGGCCGATAAAGGGCCTGAACCAGGCCGGAAGCCGCGTCATGCCCCCTCCGCTTCGCCCGGCGCGTCCGGCTCGCCCGGCGCCGGCAAGGATAGAGCGGGCTCGATCGCGGCGCGCACGCGCACCCGGCGGAGCAGTTCGGTGATCGCCGCGTCCGTGTCCGCCGCGCTCGGCGTCGGATGGGACGATTTGCGCGCGACACCCTGACGGTATTTGGCGAAGTATTGCAGCGTCCGCAGCGCGATCTCGAAGTTGAACGGCGGCGGGACGAGTCCCTCCGCCAACGCGCGCGTCGGGTCCGCAGGCGGGAGCGGCAGCCCCGCGCCGCCGTGTTCGATCAGCTTGGCCTCGAGACGCTCGGCGCCCAGGTCGAGCGCCTCGCGCCATTGCGCGGCGAACACCGGGTCGCGGCGGCGTACCGCGTAGGCGTTGCTCTCGCACATCCCGACATGCTCGGCGGCGATGCTGATGTTGCAGGTCAGCGCGAGCGCGTCGAGAAACTTGCGCCGCGCGGTGGCATCGAACCGTACGCGCTTGCCGGTGGCGCGAACATGCTGCGGCCCGCCGGGACGGGTCGACAGCTCGATCATGCCCGCGTCCAGCCGCGGCGTCTTGCGCTTGGTCATGCTCACCCCCCACGCGAAAACGGGCCGTGTCGCGTTGAAGCGACCCGGCCCGTTCCCCCAACCGGATCCCTGCGCAGTGATACTTCGCAGGGCACCCTCACCCACGGTTCCCCAACCGACGCCGAAGCGCGCAGCCGTCCGGCGCGGACCCGAAGACCCGCGCCGCCCGACTCGCAATTCATCAGCGTTCCCGTTATGTACCGAAACAGCGGCGCGCTGTCAAGCCGGAAGAACCGGAATGGTTCGCGGGCGGGCATCGGCACAGCCCTTGATGCCGCGCGACGGAGGATGATTTCCGCCGCTACCCGCCGCCGATCAGAATCCCCGCCGCCAGCACCAGCGCGCCGCCGAGCATCACCTTTGCGGCGGCGGAAAGCGGCGGC
>CAXSEO010000613.1:0-2005 GCA_964235525.1 uncultured Sphingomonas sp.
AAGACCTACCAACAGGCGCAAGACAGCGCTATGACAAGCCTACCCGAACAAGTCCACTGATCGTCCATGAAACCGGGTCAATCCCAGTTCTGACCTGCCCCCGTCGGTCGTGCGCCCTATGTGCTGGGCTGGACACGCACCAGAGCAGGCGCGCCCAAGGCGATCGAGGTCGTGGACAAGGGGCCCGAGGACGGGGGCAAGCCGAAGCGGTCGGAGAAGGCCGACGCGCCGCCTGTGGCGCGCGAGCCCGACGCCGAGGCGTTGAAGGGAAGCGTGGACCCCGAGCTGCCGCACGCCGAGTCGGCGCCGAAGAAGCGTGGAAAGAAATAGCATGGTGAGTAGCGATTTTGACCACGACGCCGGCACATGGACGGCTCGCATCGTCAACGCCTACGCGGCTGCAGCGCCAGTGCCTGTCGCCAGCGAGGAGGAGGCGTGTATCACACGCGAGTTGATGACCTCCGTGATCGAATGTCTCGATCTCGCTTTTCCGTCCTCCGCTTGGGGGAGCGAATACATCAATTCCGCCCCTCGTGCGATGGGAAGAGTCGACCCGTAGGACACCGGGGCCGAGGCTTGTCGCCGTCGACTACGACGAGGGCACGGTGACGATGGGCTAATGACTCGCCCTCCTCAAGATCCCATCTGCCTCGCTCAGCGCCTGCCCGAGATAGCGCGCCAGGGTGATGGCGCCGGATGCCTCGGCCTGTCGGAGGAGGTCCGGCAGAGCCGCGATCGTCGCCCGAGCGGTAGGGCCGTAGTCGCCGGACGGCTCCGGGCGAGGACCCCGCGCCGCCCGGGTCGCGAATCGTTCGTAGACGTGAGGGCGACGCACCGGTTCAGACCGCTTTCAGGTGCGGGCTGAGTAGCCCCATCATCTTCATCATGTTCACCCGGTCCTGGCCGAACACGGCGCGCAGCTTGTCGTCGTTGACGATGATGCGCTTGTCAGCCGGGTCCTGGCATCGGTGTTCACGGATGTAGTTCCACAAGCGCTGGACGATCTCCGTCCGCGCCAGCGGCTCGTCTCCGACGATGGCGGCGAGTTCGGCCGAGGGCGTCAATGGACGCGACAGCCCCCCGGCCTTGCGGGTCTTCGTGAGAGCGTCTTCGATCGGGTTGGTCATGCGTCACCCTTCCGGCGGATGTTGCCGAGCCCAAGGCTCTTCGCCAGTTCCGACCGCTGGCGGGAGTAGGCGGGCGCGACCATCGGATAGTCGTTTGGCAGGCCCCACTTTGTCCGGTACTCCGCCGGGGTGAGGCCGCGGCCGGCGAGGTGGCGCTTGAGGGACTGGTACTGCTTCCCGTCTTCGAGACTGATGATGTAGTGGTCCGTAAGGGACTTCTTGATCGACACGGGCGGGACCAGCTTGGCAGGCTCGGGCGCCGCCTCAGGCGCGCTGCCCATGCCGGCGAGGGAGCTGTGGACGGTTGAGATCAGCGACGGCAGTTCCGACGCCTGGACGTGGTTCTGCGTCACATAGGCGGCGACGACTTCGGCGGTCATCTCGATCAGGGCGGCGGTATCGGCTTCGGGCATCGGTTCTCTCTCGTGAGGGTGGCGACATGCCACCGAAGGGGCTGACGCTCAAGCGTCGCAGAGTTGCCAGGCGTTTGACTGGACGCGGATGCGCCGCCTAAGGGACGGGACGCACCCTCCAGAGCCCGACCGACACCATGCTGAGACCCCGGAAGACCATCGAGGCGGCCGGCACCCGGGCGAGGCTCGACGACGTCCTGGCGGCCGTCCAGCGCGAGGCGGAAGGCGCCGAAGCCGATCCGTTCGACGATGCGATGATCGCCGCGGTGGTCGAGCTCGCCGAGGCGATGCTGGCCGAGGCCGACGCTCTGGCGGAGATCGAGGGGCAGGTCGGCAAACTGGCCCGGCGGGCGTGAGGTGAAGCGGCTCGGGACAGCCGCACAGCTCGCGCTTCGGATCGAACCGAGCGGCTGCTCGCCATGGTGGTCGAAGAAGTAGCCGCTAATTGTAGGGCAACGTGAGGCG
>CAXSEO010000614.1:0-2004 GCA_964235525.1 uncultured Sphingomonas sp.
CGATGTGACCGCCTCCGTCGGGTCGCAGCTCATGGCCGCGCAGTTCGACTACTCCAACCAGAACCTGCGTATCTCCAAGCTGCAAAAGGGCCAGCTGGAGCGCGACTACAAGCTGGTGAAGCAGCGCAGCCTGTTGCTGACCGTGGCCTTGGGCGCGGGAACGGTCGTGCTCGCGCTGCTGCTGTTCGGCACGTTCTCGCTGCGCCGCAGTCGGGACCGGGTCAGGGCAGGCAACGTCACGCTGACCAAGGTCAACGACAAGCTGGCGAAGGCGCTCGCCGCCAAGACCGAGTTCCTTGCGACCACCAGCCACGAGATCCGCACACCGCTGAACGGCATTCTCGGCATGGCGCAGGTGCTGCTCGCGCGCGATCGGCTGGACGAGGACGTGCGCGAGAAGGTGGAGCTTCTCTACGGCGCGGGCGAGACCATGCGCGTGCTCGTCGACGACATCCTCGACGTCGCCAAGATGGAGCGGGGCGATGTGAGCGTGGAGGCGGCACCGACGGCGCTCCGCAAGCTGCTGCTGGATACCGGTCGGCTCTGGCGCGGTCATGCCGAGCGCAAGGGACTCGACCTGCGCCTCGACATCGACGTCCCGGCCACGATCCTGTCCGACGAGGCACGACTGCGACAGGTCGTGTCGAATCTGCTGTCGAATGCGGTGAAGTTCACCGAGCGTGGTTCGGTCTCGCTATCGGCGGGCGTCGAGGCCGGTGCGGACGGGGGCGAAACCATCCACATCGCCGTCACGGACACCGGGATCGGGATAGCCGCGGATCAACAGGCGCTGGTGTTCGACGCGTTTCACCAGGTAGATGGCGCGACCACGCGGCAGTTCAGCGGTACCGGCCTGGGCCTCGCCATCTGCCGACGCCTCGCGCACGCGTTCGGCGGCTCGCTGACGGTCGATAGCGAGGCGGGTGTCGGCTCCAGCTTCAGTTTGCGCCTGCCGCTCGTCCGCCCGGTCGCGACCGATGCGCACGGGTCCGGGGTCCCCGAGCGCCCCGCGATGCTGGAGCGCGCGGCGGTGCTGCTGGTCGGGATCGACTTCGTGACACAGGGGATGCTCCTGTCGCTGCTGGAGCCGCACGTCGGCACCGTCGCGGCGGTTCAAGGATGCGATCAGGCACTGACGGCCCTGGAGAACGGCCGGGTTCACCACCTGTTGATCGACGCCTCAGTGCACCTGCAACAGGTCGAAGGCGCTAAGCCGGTACGAGGCTTGATCACGCGAGCCAATGAGTCAGACGTCTTATCCAGCTTGCTGGTGTCCATGGACGGGGACGTCCCGGTGACCGACCTGCTGGTCATGGGCGCGTCTCAAACCATCATCAAGCCGGTTACGGGCAACGCACTGGTCGAGGCGATGCGCGACCTGTATCCCCCGCCCGCCGACCGTCCCGCCGACGTGGATCAAGCGGCATGACGGTAACACACGATTCATCCGACGATGATACCGCACCCTTTGGAGGCCAAGGGCAGCGGCGATGAAGATCCTGTTCGTAGAGGATGACCCGATGAACCGTCGCGTGGTGCGCGACATGCTGCGCGTCGTGGGTGTGAACATGGACGAAGCGCCGGACGCGGAAACCGGGCTTCGCATGATCGAGGACGCGAACTTCACGATTGTGCTGATGGACCTCAGGATGCCCGGCATGGACGGCCTTACCGCCATCAAGCACCTGCGCGGCCGCGCCGATGAAAAGGCGATGTTGCCCATTATTGTCGTGACCGCGGATACGGCGGGCGACTTGCGGGAACGCTGCATCGCGGGTGGCGCCGACGAGGTATTGCACAAACCCGTTGCGATGGGTGCGCTGCTCGGGGCGCTAGGCCGGATGGCGGCAAAATCGGCGGGTGGAGAGATAGTCCTTTCATAGAGACTTTCTCAACGTGGCAAATTGTTAGCTTGCGCCTTCAGCGGGCGGAGCGACGGCTTGAGGCGAATTGCTGGAAAGAACACTCGCGAACTGAGCGGCTGAATACGAGTGCAACCTGTGC